>NZ_JASONC010000002.1:0-216588 GCF_030217065.1 Corynebacterium sp. UMB4614 | reverse complement strand
CAACCTCGGCATCCAAAAAGGCTGGATCAAATAACCGCAACACGCCCGGAAAAGACACACTTTTCTTTACTTAACCCAGCGATGGCCCCGAACCACTTCTGGTTCGGGGCCATCGCTTGTGCCAGACGCCTGGCGTGTCGCTAATGGGGTAGCTGCGCTACTCCTTGATGTTCAGCGCCAGCTTCTCCTCAGGGGTGAGGTCCGCGTACACGCCGGTGTTGTTGAGCTGGTCTGCAGTCCAGTTCGGCTCCACGTGGCCCTGGGCCTTGTTGCGTGCGGTCACCGTGGTGCGCTCCTTGGCCTTAGGCTCGAACGCGAACCATGCGGTACCGACGAGGATGAAAGCAGCCAGGGCGATCAGCCAGATGTTCTCGACGTTGCCCTCGTGGTTACCAACCAGCATGAACACCAGGAATCCGACGGAAATGAGGCCGGACAGAACGACGGCGCGCTTGCTCAGGGCGCTCCAGCCCCAGCCCGCGGATGGTACATCTTCGGTCGAAATGCCGTTGAAAACTTCAACCTTTGCTTCGTGGTGAGCCACGGAATCCTCCTGACGTCTGATCAGTTAATCACACTCATCTTGCCATAGATTTCACAGAATGTAGGTATCTCCACACGCCATACAGCCCCTACTCGGGTGTAGGAGGCTTCGCCCCCGGCGGGTTAGGATATGGCCATGACTTTCGACAAGACTCGCGTGGTGATTCTCGGGAGTACTGGATCCATCGGTGTCCAGGCCCTCGAGGTGGTTTTCGACAATCCCGAACAGTTCGAGGTGATTGGGATTTCGGCCCACGGCAGTAAGCCCGAGTTGCTGTTGGAGCAGGCCCAGAAGATCGGTCTGCCCGCCGAGCGAGTCGCGGTGGCCTCCGACCGAACCGCCGATTTCGTCGAAGCCCAGCTCGGCGGCCACTGCATTCGTGGCCAGGACTCCGCCCGCGACCTGGTGGAGGAGCTCGGCGATCAGTTGGAGAGCACGGACGTGATCCTGAATGCCCTGGTTGGCTCCCAGGGGCTCGAGGCGACGCTGTCCTCCCTGGGTACCCAGGCGCGTCTCGCGTTGGCGAATAAGGAGAGCCTCGTCGCCGGCGGCCAGCTGGTGCTGGACGCAGCTGATGAGGGGCAGCTCGTCCCCGTCGACTCCGAGCACTCTGCGATGGCACAGTGCCTGCGCTCCGGGCGTCGCGACGAGGTGGCCACCCTCGTGCTGACCGCCTCCGGCGGGCCGTTCCGCGGCTGGACCCGCGAGCAACTGGAGCCGGTTACCCCGCTCCAGGCGGCCAGCCACCCCACCTGGTCCATGGGCCAGATGAACACGCTGAACTCCGCAACGATGGTGAACAAGGGCCTGGAGCTGATCGAGGCCTGCCTGCTCTTCGACATGCCTTCCGACCGCGTGGAGGTCACCGTTCACCCGCAGTCGATCGTGCACTCGATGGTGACCTTCCGCGACGGCTCCACCATCGCGCAGGCATCCCCACCGTCCATGAAGCTGCCGATCAGCCTCGCGCTCGGCTGGCCGAACCGCGTCGCCGGGGTGGGGCAGCCGCTCGACTTCACGCAGGCCGCCACCTGGGAGTTCGAGCCACTCGACGACGAGGTATTCCCCGCGGTGGAGCTGGCCCGCGAGGCAGCGAAGGCGGGCGGGGTCATGCCCGCGATCTATAACGCGGCGAACGAGGAAGCTGCGATCGAGTTCCTCAACGCGAATATGGCCTTCCCCCGCATTGTCGACACGGTTGAAGCAGTGATGTCCGCCTCCGGTGCAGCGTCCACCCCGACGTGCCTGGAGGACGTTCTGGAGGCCGAGCGCGAGGCCCGCGCACTGGCACATGAGAGGATGAGCCCGTGGCTTTTGGGCTAGGAGTACTGCTCTTCGCCTTCGGCATCCTGATCAGTATTGCGCTGCATGAGGCGGGACACATGTTCGCCGCCCGCGCCTTCGGCATGCGGGTGCGCCGATACTTCATCGGTTTCGGGCCCACCCTGTGGTCCACCGCGCCGAAGGCTAAGGGACGGGGCGCTGCCACCGCGGGAACAGCGGACGTCGACGTCGACGCTGCCAACGTCCCGGCGAATCCGGCCCTGCTAACGGCGGAGACGGAGGTTGCTACCGACCCGACCGGTGGCGTGCCGCACACCGAGTACGGGATCAAGGCGATTCCGCTCGGCGGCTTCTGCGAGATCGCCGGCATGACCCCGCTGGACGAGCTCAGCGAGGAAGAAAAGCCCCACGCGATGTACCGCAAGCCCTGGTGGCAGCGGGTCATCGTGCTCTCCGGCGGCATCGCCGTCAACGTGCTCGTCGCGCTGATCGTGCTCTATTCGGTGGCGAATATCTGGGGCCTGCCCGACCACAAGGCGGACATCCGCACCACCGTGCAGTCCACCCAATGCGCCCCGCCGACCCAGGACGCCGACGGCACCCTCGCAGACTGCACGGGCGACGGCCCAGCAGCCGCTGCGGGCATCACACCGGGCGATACCATCACCGAGGTGGATGGCCAGGAGGTGCCCACCTTCCCGGACTTCACCAAGGCCATTGACCAACTCGTCTCGGAGAACGCGGCTGGCGCCGGGAGCGGTGAGGCACACGCCCAGAGCCGCGAACTCAGCGTGGGCGATACCCTCACCGTGCCGATGCGCGTGCAAAACCCGGATGGTGCCGACGAGGTTAAGCAGGTCGACGTCGACATCGTGGAACGGCGCAACCAGGACGGCTCCACGAGACTCGCCGGTGCGATTGGCATCACGATCAAGCTGCCGGGCAACGTCGAATACAACCCGGCGACCGCGGTGGGAGGGACCCTCTCCTTTACCGGCTATATGGTCTCCGAGACGGCCAAGGGCTTGGTCGCGCTGCCCGCGAAGGTGCCAGGAGTGGTCGCGGCGATCTTCGGGGCCGAGCGCGCGGATGATTCCCCCATGAGCGTGGTGGGTGCTTCCCGCATCGGCGGGGAGCTGGTGCAACACGAGCAGTGGCGTTACTTCCTGATGATGCTGGCCAGCCTGAACCTCTTCCTCGCCGCCTTCAACCTGGTGCCGCTGCCGCCACTCGATGGCGGGCACATCGCGGTGGCCATCTACGAGCGCATTCGTGATGGCCTGCGCCGCCGCCGGGGTAAAGAGCCGGGCCAGCCGGTGGACTACCGCAAGCTGCTGCCACTGACCTACGGTGTCGCGCTGTTGCTGATGGTCTTCGGCGCCATCGTCATCGTCGCGGATGTGATCAACCCCGTGCGGCTTTTCTAATTCGCAACTCTGTCCGCACCACACCGGCGGGGGCGTTGCCCGTTGTCGCCGGGGCGGTATTAGGCTGGGAGGGGCACGCTGCTTGATCCGCAGCACTCTATTTTCTTCGAAAGGGGCTAGAGACCTTCATGTCCGGCATTTCTCTGGGAATCCCAGATGGACCTCCACCCACGCTCGCGCCGCGCCGGAAGACCCGCCAGCTGATGGTCGGCGACGTGGGAGTCGGCAGCGAGCACCCGATCTCGGTGCAGTCGATGACGACCACGAAGACGCACGACGTCAACGCCACGCTGCAGCAGATCGCCCAGCTGACTGCGTCGGGCTGCGACATCGTCCGCGTGGCCTGCCCGAAGCCTCGCGACGCCGAGGCCCTGCCGATCATCGCCAAGAAGTCCCCGATCCCGGTGATCGCTGACATTCACTTCCAGCCGCGTTACATCTTCCAGGCCATCGAGGCCGGTTGCGCCGCGGTGCGTGTCAACCCGGGCAATATCAAGGAATTCGACGGCCGCGTCAAGGAGGTCGCCAAGGCCGCTGGGGACGCAGGCATTCCGATCCGTATCGGTGTCAACGGCGGATCCCTGGATAAGCGCCTGCTCGAAAAGTACGGCAAGGCCACCCCCGAGGCATTGGTGGAGTCCGCCATCTGGGAGGCCGGCCTGTTCGAGGAACACGGCTTCGGCGACATCGCGATCTCCGTGAAGCACTCCGACCCGGTCGCGATGGTTGAGGCCTACCGCCAGCTGGCGGCGAAGACGGACTACCCGCTGCACCTTGGCGTGACCGAGGCGGGCCCGGCTTTCCAGGGCACCATCAAGTCCTCCGTGGCCTTCGGCGCGCTGCTCTCCCAGGGCATCGGGGACACGATTCGCGTGTCCTTGTCAGCGGACCCGGTGGAGGAGATCAAGGTCGGCGACCAGATCTTGCAGTCGCTGAACCTGCGCCCCCGCAAGCTGGAGATTGTCTCCTGCCCGTCTTGTGGTCGCGCCCAGGTGGACGTCTACACCCTGGCTGAGGAGGTCACCGCAGGCCTGGAGGGCATGGAGTTCCCGCTGCGCGTGGCCGTTATGGGCTGCGTGGTTAATGGTCCGGGCGAAGCTCGGGACGCCGACCTTGGCGTGGCTTCCGGTAACGGCAAGGGCCAGATCTTCGTCAAGGGTGAGGTCATCAAGACCGTACCCGAGGACCAGATCGTCGAGACTCTCATCGAGGAGGCTCACCGCATCGCCGAGGAGCAGGGCATGGAGGCCGTGGAGGGCGCTTCCGCCGAGGTGAAGGTCACCCGCTAGGGTTCTTTCCCTTTTATGACGACGATCGGCCCGGCCTGCATACGCAGGCCGGGCCGAAGTCTTATCCGGGGTTAGCGGCTCTCGGTGATCTCGCCGTCCACGAGGGTCACTACCCGGTCCAGGGTGGCCAGCTGATCCTGGTCGTGGGAGACATACAGGGTCGCCGCGTTGGACTCCCGAGCCATCTGTCGAATCAGCTCGGTGACCTGGGTGGCTGTGGTGGTATCCAGTGCCGCGGTCGGCTCATCGACTAATAGGAGCTGTGGGGAGTTCATGAGCGCGCGGGCGAGGTTGACCCGCGCCTGCTGCCCACCGGAGAGCTCGCCGACCTTGCGTTGCTGCAGGCCACCCAGACCCACGGCCTCCAGCAGCTCGTCGGCGCGCTGGGAAGCCGCCTGCTTGGCCTTGCGCTGCAGAGGCCACGGGGAGCCCAGGTGCAGCATCGCCATGAGTTGATCCTTGACTCGCAGGGAGGGCAAGAGATTCGGCTGCTGGAAGACGATGCCGATGTGGCTGCGACGGATGCGCGCTGCCTCGCGGGCAGAGTGCCCGGTGAGTGTCAACTCCTCGCTGGAGTCGGCTGCGGTCAATACGGCCTCGCCGCTCGTCGGTTCTTGCAGGCAGCCAGCTACGGATAGCAACGTGGACTTGCCGGAACCAGACGGGCCGGTGATGCCCACCAGTTCGCCCGGGGCGATGTGCAGGGAGACCTCATGTAAGACGCGGCGGGTTGCCGCGCCATCGGTGACCTCCAGGGTGATGGCGTCCATCGTGAGCCCGGAAAGGGAGCGTGCATTGCGCTTCTGCTGTAGGGCCTGGGTGTTGTGCGAGGTTGCGGTGGTCATGGGTGTTCTCCTTGGAAGGCGTCGTTGGGGTCTATATCGGGGTGGTACGTCGGGGAAGTCAGCGGCGAGGATTGTGCGTCAGCGGGGTGGCGGCACTACCTCGGCCAGTGGGATGCCTAGGCTGCCGCCATGGCTTCGCGCGGGGAGACCTTCAACACGGGGCGCAGCGAGAGCGCGGATCCCGCCAGGCCCGCGAGCAGCAGAATCCCGGCCGGCTGGAGCATCGTGGACGCGGTGAGATCAATCGGCAGGGTGTCGGCCAGGGCCATCCCGACACCGCCAGTGACCGCGAGCCCGCCTAAGATTCCCCCGGCGAGGACGACCACGGCCTGGCCCAGCGAGTCGGTGATCAGCACCCGGCGGGAAGCGCCCAGAGCCGAGGAGATCGCCACGCCACGCAAGCGCTGGATCGTCCACACCATGAAGAAGGCACCGAGCACGAGGGCGGAAATCACGTACAGCAGGTTGATCATGAGGTTCAACGAGAGCTGCTCACCGGTATAGGAGGCCGAGGCATTCCACCGGTCATCGCCGCTCAGCGCCACCGTGCCCTCGGGTGCCCCGCCCTCGGCCTCGATCGCGTCGGCGTCTACGACGGCCGCCAGCGAGTTGGCGGGCAAGCTGCCGACGTCGGCGTCGGAGACGAAGATCACCGGCTGGTGGTCGAAGTAGAGGTCCCGGTCGGGGCGCTCGACCTGGAAATCGCTGCCACCCAGCGTGATCCTGCCTGGCGTGCCGAAGGCTTTGGCGAGGGCGTCGTCCTCAAACTCGGATGGCACCTGCGCCACACCGTGCGGGGCATCAGGGGAGCTGAATACCGAGACAGGGGTGGAGTCCACGCGCTGACGCGCGACGACGAGCAGGGAAGCGCCGTAGTCCTCGCGCAGCGTGTCGATCTGGGACTCGCTGAGGCGGGAGGAGGACAGCGACGCGGTGCCGGAATCCTCGAGGACCAGCACCTGGTTTTCCCCCAGGCGTTCCTGAAGCGCGGACACCGACTGATATTTCAGACCCGCGGCCAGGGAAGCCAGAAAGGTCACCATCACGGTGATCATGGCGACTGTCAGGGTGATCAGCGCAGTGCGGCTGGGGGCGGAACGCAGCTCTTTCAGACCTTGGAACATACTTCTATGCTCGCTGCCGACCGGGCCGAATACATCGGCTGTGAGGGTGGACTTTGACTCATACGAAAGGATGAGTGACACCAAAGCCGCAGGCTGTGGGGGGTTAGGGTGGAGGTGTGAACGAAGACCCGCGTACCCATTCACTCAGCGCGCAGCCGGTGACCGGCAAGCTCTCCCACGGGCTGTGGCTGGGCCTACAGGTGTTGATGATCGGCCTGCTCATCCTCGTGGCGTGGCGAGCAACCCACCCCATGACCTGGGTCGGACTGGGTGTGTTCTGGGTGCTGTACTGCAGCCAGCGACTTGTCACCCGGTGGTTGGGCGCGCCCACCTGGTTCGCCCTGCTGGTGGGGGCCTGGGCGGTGATGTCCGTTGGGCAACTGGAGGGCGCATTCGTCGTCTTCCCGATGTTCTTCCTCGCCGTGTACGTGTTTAGCCCGAGGATCTCCGCGGCGGTGGTCGCCGCACTCACGCTTGGGGTCGTGACGATGCTGGTGGGGCACATCGGCTGGAATATCGGCGCGGTGACCGGGCCGATCATCGGCGCAGCCGTCGCCTGGACCCTGGGGGTAGGGCTCCAGCTGCTGCACCGAGAAGCCACCGCCAAGGCACGCGCACTCGATGCGCTGGTCGCGGCCCGAGAAGAGGCTCTGGCCAGCTCCCGCAAGGCGGGTGAGGCCGATGAACGGATGCGGCTGGCCGGCGACATTCACGACACCGTGGCCCAGGGGCTATCCAGCATCCACATGCTGCTCACCGCCGTGGAGAACCAGCTCGCTGGACCCAACCCGTCCGGGACAAGCGAGGCCCGGGTAGGCGAGACCGGGCTAGCGCCAGATAGCGGGGGAAATCGGGCTGCTGCCCAGCATCCCGCAGGCCGGCCGAAGATCGAGGCGGTGCACCAGCGGATGCTCACTCAGGTGCGGCTGGCCAGAGCCACCGCCGCCGAGAACCTCGCCGAGACCCGCCGCATCATCGCCGCCCTGCAGCCCGCCCCACTAGAGGGAGCAGCGCTGCCCGTGGCCCTGGCACGGCTAGCCAGCTCCACCCCGCTCGGGGAGAAGTTGAGCTTCGAGACCGATGGCGCGCCTCGCCCGTTGCCCGACGAGGTGGAGGAAGGGCTGCTGCGCTGCGCCCAGTCACTCGTATCTAACGTGGTTCGTCACTCCGGTGCCGATCGCGCCAAGCTCTCGCTGACCTTCCACCCGGGGGACGTCATCCTCGACGTCGTCGACAACGGTGCGGGTTTCGACCCCAGCGATGCCATCGACCGCAGAGCTACCGGTGGCAGCCTCGGCCTCTCCGGGGTGTACCGTCGCGTCGAGGCCCTCGGCGGCGAGATCACCATCGAGTCCGCCCCTGGGGAGGGAACCGGCATCTCGATCACGGTGCCCACGACCGGATACGATCGGGTCGATGGCGCCGGGGTGCACCCGCGCCGGGAAGGTGAGACACCGTGAAACACGCAGCACAGGCCCCAGCTCGGGGAGCCCAGGGTGGGCTGAACATCATGATCGTGGATGACCACCCCGTCGTCCGCGTGGGGCTGCAGGCTCTCATCGAAACCGCCGAGGACGCTGCGGGCATCGACGTCGTCGCTTCGATCGCCGACCCGGACGAGGCCGTGGTCCAGGTCCGGGAACTCCAGGGGACCGAGCAGGAGATCGACGTGGTGCTCATGGATCTGCGTTTCGGGGAGGGGCCGGCTGGCACCGAGCTTGCGGGCGGGGTGCGCGCCACCCAGGCGATCCGCGCTATCCCCGACGGCCCCCAGGTGCTCGTGGTCACGAACTACTCCACCGACCAGGACGTCGTCGGTGCGGTTTCCGCTGGTGCGGTCGGTTACCTGCTCAAGGATGCCCCGCCGTCCAAGGTGCTGGACGGCATCCGACGCGCCGCCCGTGGCGAGTCCGTCATGGCCCCGGAGATCATGGGAAAACTCATGGGCCAAATGACAAACCCGACCGAAGCGCTGACCCCACGGGAACTCGAGGTGCTGGCCCTGGTCGGCGAGGGAAAATCCAACCGGGACATTGCCCGTCACCTCGTCCTCACCGAGGCCACCGTGAAAAGCCACCTCTCGCACGTCTTCCGCAAGCTGGGTGCCAATAACCGCACCTCGGCGGTCGCCGTGGCCCGCCAGCGGGGGATCATCGCCTAGCAAGGCCCAGCGAGGATCATCGCCTACCGGCTCCTGTGGGCACCCCTGCCGTGTTAAGCAGGGTGAAAATTCTGTTGTGTCATGCCGGTGAACAGCACAAATGCGGTGCTAACGTACACGGTTATGAGTCGGATTATCCTCGCCTTCCTGTGCGCCCTGGGGGTCACCGTGGCCGCCACCGGGTGCACCCCGCGCCCGGATGTGGCGGATGACGCCGCGGCGGAGTTCCTGGAACGGCTGGCCGAGCGCAATGAGCCGGAGACCATCACGGATAAGTCGGACACCGCGGCCAAGGAGATCGACAACACCTGGGCCAAGCTGCAGGCCGAGGGGCTCGACGCGAAGCTCAAGGACGTGCGCACCCAGGACAATGTCGCGACCGCTAGCTACCGCATGGATTGGCAGCTGCCGGGTGAGCGCCGTTTCACCTACGACTCCCAGATGACGCTCACCAAGTCGAAGGGGGACTGGGTGGTCCGCTGGCAGCCCACGGTTCTGCACCCGCGCTTGGGGGCCAATCAGCACATGGAGCTGCGCACCGTGGCGGCCGAGACCGCGAGCGTGGTGGGCTCCGACGGTGCCGTGTTGATGAAGCCGGGGAAGAAGTGGCGCATCTTCCTCAACGCAGACAAGGCCGGCGATGCCCGGGCAGCCGCCGAGCGCATCGCAGCTGAAGTCCGCGCGCTGGGTGGGGAGCATGCTCCGACCATCGATGCAGAGAAGGTCGCGGCGGAGGCCAAGAAGGTCGACGGCGACTATTCGGTCGTCATGGTGGAGGACAAGCTGGGACAGCGGCTGCGCGGCGCGCTGCGGGACGTGCCCGGGGTGCGTCTCAACGATGAATCCGCGCTGGTCCGCCCGGACCCAAACTTTGCGCCGGACATCTTGAGCCGCGTGAATGCGGTCGTCGAAGACGAGTTGCAGGGCACCGACGGCTGGAAGGTTATCGTTTCCACCGCCGAGGGCAACGAGGTCACGGAGCTGGAGAAGCACGAGGCGAAGGAAGCCCCGTCGGTGCAGGTCAGCCTCTCCAAGAAGGTGCAGGACGCCGCCCAGCGAGCCGTGGATACCCGGGCGGATAGCCAGACGATGATGGTCGTCATGCGGCCGTCGACGGGCGAGGTGCTCGCGGTCGCGCAGACCGCGAAGGCCGATGAGCACGGCGACCTCGCGCTGCAGGGACAGTACCCGCCGGGCTCGACGTTCAAGATCATCACCGCCTACGCAGGCCTGGAGAAGCAGAACCTCACGCCTGATTCGATTGTGGGCTGCCCGGGCACCCAGGACATCGGCGGACGCATCGTCACGAACTACAACGGTTCCGGTTTCGGCGACGGACCGCTTCGCCAGGCCTTCGCCCGCTCCTGCAACACGACGTTTGCGGACATCTCCACCAAGCTCAAGCCCGGCGAGTTGAAGGCCACGAGCGCGCAGTTCGGCCTGGGCGTGGACTTCAAGATTCCGGGCCTGGATACCTTCACCGGCTCGGTACCCACCGGCGAGGTCATGCTGGACCGCACCGAGGCGGGCTACGGCCAGGGCCACGACCTGGTCAGCCCCTTCGGCATGGCGCTGGTCTCGGCCACCGCGGCGGCGGGGAAGATGCCGACCCCGTACCTCATCACTTCTCACAAGCCGAAGCCGGGCACCCAGCCGAAGGGCGCCGAACAGAAGCCCACAGGGAACAAGAGCAGCACCGATAAGGACAAGAAGGCCCCGGCCGGGCCTCAGCCGCTCGATAAGAAGAGGATCGCTGAGCTGCAGGCGATGATGCAGGATGTGGTGACCAACGGCACCGCGGCCGGGCTCGACCGTTACGGCGACGTCCGCGGCAAGACCGGTGAGGCGGAGATCAACGACGGCTCGCACGCCTGGTTCTCCGGCTACCGCGGCGACCTCGCCTTCGCCACCCTCATCGTCCGCGGCGGCGGCAGTGAACACGCCACCGCGGTGACCGGGGAGTTCTTCAAGCACCTGGATGCCCCGGCCGCCCCGCGCGAGAACCAGCTGACCCCGGCCGCTGAGGGCTAAAGGAACTGTGCCGCTGCCCGAGGGGTACCATCGGGCACTATGACCAGAGCAGCACTTTCCCCAGGTAAGCCAACCCCGATCCGCACCGTGCCCGCCCACATCGAGCGGCCGGAATACGCGTGGAAGGCCGAGGTCCAGGAAAACATCGGCGAGGCCTGGATCCAGGATCCAGAGACCATCGAGAAGATGCGCGAAGCCTCCCGCATCGCCGCTGACGCGCTCCAGGAGGCCGGCAAGGCCGTCCGCCCGGGCGTGACCACCGACGAGGTCGACCGCGTGGCACACGAGTACATGTGCGACCACGGCGCCTACCCCTCCACCCTGGGATACCGGGACTTCCCGAAGTCCACCTGCGTGAGCCTCAACGAGATCATCTGCCACGGCATCCCCGATACGACGGTGATCGAGGACGGGGACATCGTCAACATCGACGTCACCGCCTACAAGAACGGCGTGCACGGGGACACGAACGCGACCTTCCTCGCCGGGGACGTCAGCGAAGAGCACCGCCTCCTCGTCGAGCGCACCGAGGCCGCCATGTGGCGCGGCATCAAGGCCGTCAAGCCCGGCCGTGAGATCAACGTCATTGGCCGCGTGATCGAGTCCTACGCTAAGCGCTTCGGCTACAACGTGGTCCGCGATTTCACCGGCCACGGCGTGGGCCCCACCTTCCACAATGGCCTGATCGTCCTGCACTACGACAACCCGAGCAACCAGACGCTGCTGGAGCCGGGCATGACCCTGACCATCGAGCCGATGATCAACCTGGGTGGGCTGGACTACGAGATCTGGGATGACGACTGGACCGTCCAGACCAGCGACCGACAGTGGACCGCCCAGTTCGAGCACACCCTCGTCGTCACCGAGGAGGGCTACGAGGTCCTCACCCTGCCGAGCGAGGGGTAACTCACACACCAGCCCCCGGGGCCTCCAGCCCCAGGTTCCCGGACTAGCTCGGCGTGACAGCAGCGCGAGGCGGGGCGAGAGCCGGGATTAGGGGCTAGTCAAACTCCAGGCCGAGCAGGGCATTTTCCACCAGCTCGGTCAGCGCAGGGTGCGGCCAGTACTGCTCGGTGGCGAAGCGGCGGGCATCGATGCCGAAGGCCATCGCGGTGACGACACTCTGAATCAGCGTGCTGGCCTCCGGCCCCATGATGTGCGCGCCCAGGATTTCGCCGGTCGTGCGGTCGGCGATCACCTTGCAGAAGCCGGTGGTGTCTTCCATCGCCCAGCCGTAGGCCACATCCGCGTAGCGCTGCACCTTCACCGTCAGCTCCCGGCCCGTGTCCTTGGCTTCCTCCTCGGTCATCCCAACCACCGCGATCTGCGGGTGGGTGAACACGCCACTGGGGACGGCGTGGTACTCGTTGGCGCGCAGGTCCTCGGGGTGGGCGAGGTTGTGTTGGATGACCTTCGCCTCCTGGTTCGCGACGTGCTTGAGATCGAAGTCGTTGGAGGCATCGCCCAGCGCCCATACCCCCTCGGCCGTGGTGCGGCCGAATTCGTCGACCTTGATCTTCCCGTTCTCCTTCTTTTCGACGCCAGCGGCTTCGAGTGCCAGCGTATCCGCGTTGCTGATGCGCCCCTGGGCGGCGAGGATCTCGTCGGCGAGAAGCACCGTGCCGTCGTCGAGGGTGAGCTCCACCTGCCCGTTGTCGGTCTCGCGCGCCGAGCGCGGTTCCACCCCGAGGTGGGTATCCCACTGCTCGCGGGCCTGCTTAGTGAAGGCCTCGGAGATCTCGGCGTCCAGCTTGCGCAGGAGACGGTCGCTGCGGTTGACGACCGTGACCTTGGTGCCCAGGGCGTCGAAAATCGCGGCGAACTCGACCGCGACGATGCCACCGCCCAGGATGATTAGCGACTCGGGCTGGGTGTCCAGGCGCATGATGTCCTCGTTGGTGCGGTAGCGCACGCCGGAGTCGGTGAGGACGGGGTGGATCCAGGGGCGGGTGCCGGTGGCCAGCACCACGTCCTTGCCCCGGATGACGGGGGCGTCGGCGCCGTCGCCGATCCGCAGCGTCTGGGGAGCGACGAAGGACGCCGCTTCCCCGTGGAAGAGGGTGATATTCGGGGTTTCGTCCCCGGCGCGGTAGGCCGCACCGCCCTCGGCGATGGGATCGATGCGGTCACCGAAGACGCGTTGCTGGATGCCCTTCCAGTCCACGTGCTCCAGCGAGCCAGTCAGACTGAGCTTGTCGGCGACGCGGAAGGAGCGAGCCACATCCGCGGTGTGGACGAACATCTTCGTCGGGATGCAGCCGACGTTGATGCAGGTGCCACCGAAGACACCCTTTTCGACGATGGCGATGGTCTTCTCATCGTTGATCGGAGCCGGGATCGTGTTCCCCGATCCGGTGCCAACGATGATGATGTCGAAGTCCTGGACCTCTCCCGGTGCGGTGTTCTGCTCGGCATTCATGTTCTTCATGCCTGCCAGCCTAGGCGCGAAAAACAGGCGGCGGCCACGAGGCCGGTTTGTGGCCAGCTAGTGGCCGGCGATGCCCTGGGCTGCCAGCCAGTCTGCAGTCGCATTCAGGGCGCGACGGCGCACCGCGGGGCGGGAAAGGAAGACATCGTGGGTGGCGTCTGCGATGACCTCGATGTGTGCATGAGGGGAGACCTTCGGTGCGGTCTGCCACATCTGCTCCGGCTTGAGGATCGGGTCATTGACGTAGGTCGCGTCCGTGAGCCCGCGCCCGAAGTAGTGGCCGTCGCTGGTGAGCACCAGGGTCGGCAGGCCGGTGTCACAATGGCCCGCCTGGAGGTCGGCGATCTGGCGGACCACACCGGCCATCCAGCTGACGTACTTCTTGCGGGGCTCAATGGGCTTGAGCTCAAGGTCGTAGTCCCATTCACCCGCGTAATCGGCGTGAAGTGAGTGCCCATAGGAAGGGTTGATGCCCTCCGGCAGGGGAATGTGCGGGGCGACCTTGGCGAGCTGCGGGAAGACCCGCTTGATCACGAAGCCCACGAGGCCGTCGAACTGGATGCCATACCAGGGGGAGTTGCCGACGACGGCGCCGAGCATGCCGTGCAGCCCGGCCTCCGCGCTGGAAGGATCGCGCTGAGTAGCAGCGTTGAGCCGGCCGGCCCAGGTGGTGACGTCCAGCCCGCCGGTGGAGTGACCCACCGCAACGACGGTCGGGTGGGCAGTACCGATGAGCCCCAGCGCGATGGAGAGGTCCTCGTCATAGATGGCCTGGCTGGTTACGTGGTGCCAGGTCTGGCCTTCCCGCCACGCCCTGCCGCACTTGCGCATGTCGATGGCGTAGACCGCGTAGCCGGCCTCGTGGAAGAAGCGGGCCACGTGGTCCTGGAAGAAGTAATCCGTCATTCCGTGGACGAAAAGTAGGGCGGGACGCCCGTAGAAATTACGGGTCGGGTCGGAGACCGCAGTGGCGGCTGTCGACCCGCTAGCCTCGGCGGGGAAGTAGCGGACGAGGGCGAAACGCACCGGGGGCTCGCCGTCAGGATCGTCGCCCATCTCGACGTAATGCACGCCGAAACCTGGGCCCAGAAGATCCGGCCCGAAGGTCAGTTCTGCGACGCTGGCGCCTCGCGGATCGGTGAGGACATCGGCCAGCTGCCGGGAAGACGTGTTGCCGCCGTGGGCCGGGCCGTTATTCATAGCTGTGGAATCATTCATCGGGATCGATCATATTCAACTTTTTCAGGGGTATAAGGGCAGGCCTGAATATGGATCGAAAAGGCGCAGGCGTATGGTTGAAGAAGCGTGACAAAGCTTTCTTCCGTGAAGGATTGAGGAAACCGTGGCAACGAATAGTTCTCAAAACGATACCGTCGACGTCCTGCTGGTTGGCGCCGGCGTCATCTCCACCACCCTGTCTGTGATGCTGAAGCAGCTGCAGCCGGAATGGAGCCAGCTGATTCTCGAGCGCCTGGACACCCCGGCCGCCGAGTCTTCTGACCCGTGGAACAACGCAGGCACCGGCCACTCCGCGCTGTGCGAGCTGAACTACACGCCGGAGGTCAACGGCAAGATCGACGTCTCCAAGGCCGTCGGTGTCAACGAGAAGTTCCAGGTCTCCCGCCAGTTCTGGTCCCACCTCGTGGAGAACGACATCCTGGGCGAGCCGTCTGAGTGGATCAACCGGGTTCCTCACGTCTCCTTCGCTCAGGGCATGGATCAGGTGGACTACCTGAAGGCCCGCTACGAGGCCCTGAAGGATAACCCGCTGTTCCCGAACATGAAGTTCTCGGACTCGGAGACGAAGTTCCGCGAGTTCCTGCCGCTGATGGCAGAGGGCCGCGACTTCAACACCCCGACCGCGATTTCCTGGTTCGAGGAGGGCACCGACATCAACTACGGTGCGCTGACCCGCCAGTACGTCGACGCCCTGACCGCCGAGGGCGTCGAGGTGCGTTACGGCAGCGAGGTCGTCAACCTCAAGCGCGACGGCGCGAAGTGGAAGGTCTCCGTCAAGAACCGCCACACCGGCGATACCTCCGTCGTCACCGCCAACTTCGTCTTCATCGGCGCCGGCGGCATGGCACTGCCGCTGCTGCAGAAGGCCGGCATCCCGGAGATCAAGGGCTACGGTGGCTTCCCGGTCTCCGGCCAGTGGCTGCGCTGCACCAACGAGGAGCTCATCGAGAAGCACGCCGCGAAGGTCTACGGTAAGGCCTCTGTCGGTGCCCCGCCGATGTCCGTGCCGCACCTCGACACCCGCGTAATCGATGGTAAGAAGGGCCTGCTCTTCGGCCCCTACGCCGGCTGGACCCCGAAGTTCCTGAAGTCCGGTTCCTTCCTGGATCTGTTCAAGTCCCTGCGTCCGGGCAACCTGCCGTCCATGATCGGTGTTGGTCTGCAGGAGTTCGGCCTGACCAAGTACCTGGTCGAGGAGCTGCTGAAGGACCAGACCGCGAAGATGGAGTCCCTGCGCGAGTACATGCCGGAGGCTAAGGACGAGGACTGGGAGCTGGTCATCGCTGGCCAGCGCGTCCAGGTCATCAAGCCGATCGGCGCTCCGAAGTTCGGCTCCCTGGAGTTCGGTACGACGCTGATCAACTCCAACGACGGCAGCATCGCCGGCCTGATGGGCGCTTCCCCGGGCGCGTCCATCGCCCCGGCTGCCATGCTCGAGGTGCTGGAGCGTTGCTTCGGCGGTCGCATGGCTGAGTGGGCTCCGAAGCTGCGCGAGATGATCCCGTCCTATGGCCAGCGTCTGGTGAAGAACGAGGCTCTGTTCCAGGAGCAGTGGGATCGCTCCCAGAAGGCGCTGAAGCTGGCTAAGTAGCTTCCGCT
Organism: Corynebacterium sp. UMB4614; assembly: GCF_030217065.1. NCBI lineage: Bacteria > Bacillati > Actinomycetota > Actinomycetes > Mycobacteriales > Corynebacteriaceae > Corynebacterium > Corynebacterium sp. UMB4614. The sequence continues at coordinate 200,617 of NZ_JASONC010000002.1, read as the reverse complement.
GCCCGCAGGCCGCCCGCCCGAGAGGATTGCCCTCGGGGCGGGCGGTTTTTCGCTGTGGGTGTTTGAGATTCTAGACCGCTCGGTCTACTATGCTGTGCTTATGAGCATTTCCCTGCGCAACGTCCACGTCCTTGTCCCAGCCGGCAGCCCCGACGCCGAGCTCGTCGCCCAGCGCTGCCGTGACGCAGGCGCCATCGTCACCACCAGCCCTGCCGGGGCGGCGTCGGAGATTGACTGGGCTGCCACCGCCCTCGTCGTGCTCCCGGGCCAGACCCCGGGTGCCACGGAACTGATCACAGCAGCTGAGCAGCACGGCGTGCCGGTCAATAACCTTGGGGGCGGAACCGAGGAAGCGCAGAATGCGGGGGACAGGGGCGGGGAATGCCCTGGCGCGGGAACGGTGACGTTGGTGGGCGGCGGCCCCGGTGGCGAGGGGTTGATCACCGTCGCGGGGAAGCGAGCCATCGAGGGCGCCGACATCATCTTCGCTGACCACCTGGGCCCCTTCAGCCTGGCCGAGGAGGCAGCCGAGCGCGGGGTGGAACTCGTGGACGTGTCCAAGATCCCCTATGGCAAGCAGGTAGCTCAGGAGAAGATCAACGAGATGCTCATCGAGGCTGCTCAACAGGGCAAGAAGGTGGTGCGCTTGAAGGGAGGGGATCCCTTCATCTTCGGCCGGGGACTAGAAGAAGCCGAAGCCTGCGCGGCCGCCGGGGTGCCGGTATCAGTGATCCCAGGGGTAACGAGCGCGACCTCCGCGCCAGCGCTGGCCGGCGTATCGCTGACCCATCGCGGGTGGGTGCACGACATCACGATCGTCTCCGGGCACGTGCCTCCGGGCCACGAGAAGTCGCTCGTGAACTGGGAGGCGCTGGCTGGGCTGACCGGCACGCTAGTGCTGATCATGGCCGTGAAAAACGCCGGGGCGATCGCGGCTGAGCTCATCGCCAAGGGACGCGCTCGCGAGCAGGCGGTGACGATCATCGAATCGGCCTCCATCGACGGCGAGCGGGTCACGGAAACCACTCTCGGGTCCCTTGGGGAAACGATCGACGCGGCAGGAATCAAGCCACCGGCGATCATCGTGGTCGGCCGGGTCAGCGAGCGCCGGATTAAGGGCTTGGCGGCTGCTTTCTAGCTGCGCTAAGTGAGTGTGGGTGGGGGGGGGCGGCTTGCCGCCTATTCGGCCGGAACGATGAGCGTGACCTCGCCGGGGTCACGCACCTCCGTTCGAAAATTCGCCTCGACGAACGCCTCCACGTCACCGATGCGGTGGGCGAAAGCCTCCGCCAGCTCGCCGGTTCCCTGCGGGTCAGCGGGCAGGTGTCCACCGGCCAACGCCAGCTCCCGGGCAACTAGCCCCTTGTAGTGCTTGTTGAAGTGGCTGACGACCTTGCGGCTGCCGTCCGGGTACTCGGATTCCACGCGCAAGCTCACCGCGCCCGGAACTTTTCCGAGGTCCCGGTAACCACCGGAGCGCAGGTCGATGATCCCGCCGCCAGCGCCATCCGTGTCGGCGGCGCGATCCTCCCGCCACCGGGCGAGCTCCTCGCCGATGCGGTTGCCCTCGGCCGGCTTCGTCCACTGGGAACGCAGGGTGCGGGGCTGACCGTCCACGAGCACCTTGGAGCCGGCGGAGAGTCGATAGCGGGGGATCAGGTCGTCGGCGGCGATCACCCCGAAGAGTGCCGAGCCGATCGCCAGCCTTGCACGCGCGTCCGCGGGGAGGGGCAGGCCGGTGCGTTGCCCCGTTGGGTCGAGGGCATCGTAGGCCACCCCGGTGTATCGCTCCACCGCAGGAAGCAGCTCGGAGGAAGCGACGGCGGCGTTGGACTCGTGCTCAGCGTGCTGGGTAGCACGGATCCCGATCATCTTGTCTAAGGAGCGAATCCGCTCTTCTGCGGTTTCTGCAGAACCCGAGTTCTTCGACAGTGCTTCTTGGGCTGCAAGGAAACTGCAGCCCATCTCCTCAAGGGTGCTGAGCAGGTGTTTTCTGGTTGGCGCTAACCCGGGAAAGGCCAGCTGATCCACGGCGACCGGGCCGGGGCGGCCACCCGCAGTTTTGCTTTCCGACGGAGGCAAGATGATGAGCATGAAAACATGCTAGCCGGTGGCGTGCTGCGCGGGTGCGGGGCTGTAGGCTAAGCATCATGATTACCCGCATGTCCTCCCTCTTCCTGCACACGCTGCGTGACGATCCAGCCGATGCAGAACTCGCCAGCCACAAGCTGCTTGTCCGCGCTGGCTATATCCGCCGCGTCGCACCGGGCGTGTACTCCTGGCTGCCCATGGGGCTCCGCGTGCTGCGCAAGGTCGAAAACGTTGTCCGCCGCGAAATGGACGCCATCGGTGGCCAGGAGCTGATGTTCCCCGCGCTGCTGCCGAAGGAGCCCTACGAGGTCACCGGGCGCTGGGACGAATACGGTCCCGAGCTCTTCCGCCTCAAGGACCGCAAGGAGGCGGACTACCTACTCGGCCCCACCCACGAGGAGCTGTTCACCTGGCTCGTCAAGGGGGAGCTGAACTCCTATAAGGATTTCCCGAAGGTTCTCTACCAAATCCAGACCAAGTACCGCGATGAGGCCCGTCCGCGCGCCGGCATCCTGCGTGGCCGCGAGTTCGTCATGAAGGACTCCTACTCCTTCAATATGACCGACGAGGGGCTGGACGAGTCCTACCAGCTGCACCGTAAGGCCTACCAGCGGATCTTCGACACCCTCGGCATCGAGTACGTCATCTGCTACGCGACCTCTGGCGCGATGGGTGGCTCAGCCTCGGAGGAGTTCCTGGCGGTGGCCGCGGACGGCGAGGACACCTTCGTGCGCTCCACGGAGTCCGACTACGCCGCCAATGTGGAGGCGGTCGTCTCCATTCCGCCGGCTGAGGAGTCGGTCGAGGACAAGCCGGAGGCGGTAAGCCACGAGAGCCCTGGAGCCGACACCATCGAGACCCTCGTGGAATGGGCCAATGAGGCGGGCCTGACCGTCGACGGGGCTCCGGTGACGGCGAAGGACACCCTCAAGTGCATCGTGTGCAAGGTCACCCGCCCAGGCGAGGATGAGGACGGTAACCCGTACGCCCCTGAGCTCACCGGAGTGCTCGTGCCGGGCGACCGCGAGGTCGACATGAAGCGTCTCGAAGCCTCCCTGGAGCCGGCCGTCGTCGAACTGGCCGATGATGAGGATTTCAAGAAGTACCCCTTCCTCGTCAAGGGCTTCGTTGGCCCCCGCACGTTCGCGGATAACGACCTGCGCGTGCTCGCCGATCCCCGTGTGGTCAAGGGCACCGCCTGGATCACCGGCGCGGATGAGAAGGATCGTCACTACTCCAACCTCGTCGCAGGCCGCGACTTCACCCCGGATGGCTACGTTGAGGCCGCCGAGGTTCGGGAGGGCGACCCATCCCCGGATGGCAAGGGTGTGCTCACCCTGTCGCGCGGCATCGAGATCGGCCACATCTTCCAGCTGGGCCGGAAGTACACCGAGGCCTTCGACGTTCAGATCCTGGACGAGAACGGCCGACGCACCGTCCCGACGATGGGCTCCTACGGCATCGGTGTCTCCCGCCTGCTGGCCGTGGTCGCCGAGCAGATGCACGACGAGAAGGGCCTGCGCTGGCCGCACAGCATCGCCCCCTACGACGTCCACGTGGTCATCGCTAACAAGGACGAAGCCGCGGGTGAGGCTGCACGCGAGCTTGTCGAGGCACTGTCGGATGCGGGCTTGGAGGTGCTCTTCGACGATCGCCCGAAGGTCTCCCCGGGCGTGAAGTTCAAGGACTCCGAGCTGCTGGGCATGCCACAGGTCGTGGTCGTTGGGCGCGGCTTCGCCGAGGGCATGGTCGAGCTGCGAGATCGTCTGAACGACGAGCGTTCCGAGATCGACTACGCGGACGCCGTCGACGTCATCACGAAGGCAGCCCGGGCCTAAGAACCTGCCCCACGCCAGCGGGGTAGGCGTGGGGCAACCGGTGGGGGTGAGTTCAGCGGGTTACGCAGAGCACTAGGCGGGGGCGTTGCTAGTCCCCACCTCGCAGGACCACTGCTTCGGGCCCAAGCCCCTGGGCCAACTCCAGCTGGCCCTGGGCACGGCTCAGTGCTGCGCACGCCTGCGCCAGAGCCACCCGCAGCGGCCCGGTCTCGGCGCGGCCAGCGAGCAAGCGTAGCTGGGAAAGCGGGGCGGCGAGTGCGGCGTGCAGGAAAGCGGGGGGCTCCTTGGCGCTCGCGGGGGCCTTGGTGGCCTTCGATACGCCGAAGCCAGCAGGGGGCTCGTAGGCGCCTTCTGCGTCCTCAGACTTCTCGGCGTGCTCGTCCGCTGCGGGCGTAATCATCGCGGTGACGACGTCGCGGGCCAGGCGGGCGCCATCTCCGGCGGCCGCCAGCGGCTTGCGTGCAGAGCCATCATCGGCCGCCAGCGCGACCCCGGCGGCCTGGATCGCCCCGTAGACGGAGTCCAGGGCTTCCTTTAGGTTTTCACCAAGGGCCTTGGTGTTCCCGCGTCCCACGATCTCGGGGTCCTCGAGCAGCTCGGCGATATCCTGGCGTTCTGGTGCTCCCGCGACGGGCGCAGTCGCGCCGTAGAGGCCGGCCAGCAGCTGAGTCTGGAACTCTTGTCGGGTCACGGTGCGGCCTTCGGAGTCCTTCTCGTGGGCATCCGCGTTGGGCAACTCCGGGCTTTCGATGGCGCCCAGCAGCTCGCGCTGGATTCCGGCGAAGAGCTGTTTGCGCTCAGCGGCAGAATCGCTGCCCTTGTTGTCGCCGCCGCTCCGGGGGTTTTCGGTGGTGGGTGACGTGTTGCTGGAGGTGGGGGAGTCGTCGCTGCCACCACCGTCTGCGGCCTCGAAACTGCACTGTGGGTCCCGCTGGCCTTCATCGTCGGTGCCGCACTGGCGCAGGAATTCCTTTTCGAGAACCCCGATCTGGCGGCGGATGAATTCCTCTTCCTCAGCGTCGGCCCGATTCAGAGTCGAACGCATCACTGCTGCGATGGAACGCAGCTGGTCATTGGGCTCGAAGCCGCCGCGCACGCGGTTGAGCGCCTCCGAGGCCTCGTCGATGCCACAGGCCGAGAGCAGGCCTGTTGCGAGAGCCACCCCCAGCCCCGCGACCCCCGCTTTGAGCACGCCACGCCGAGTGAGGGCTGGGGTGGCGCGAGAGCGCTCGGGGAGGTGGAGGCGTTGATTCTGAGGAGAGTCCGGATTCACAGCCACTATGGTGCCACACATTCCGCTGGGCACCGTACTGGCGGGTAGGGTGCAAGGCATGGCAACCCCTCTTGATGAAAAGCTCCGCGCACTGGCCGCCGACGAGGCGATGAAGTGTGGCCTTGATGTGGAAAAATTAACCTTTACCCGGGCCGGGGCGAAGTCCAGCGTGAAGATCGCTGTGGACGCTGACGACCGGCCGGATCTTGACCTGCTCGAGGAAGCTTCCCAGCTGATTGGCGCTGCGTTCGATGCAGCTGAGGCGGCACAGGAGATTGACCTCGGTCCAAGCTATACCCTCGAAGTGACGACCCCAGGTCTGGACTTCCCGCTGCGCGACGCCCGCCACTTCCAGCGCAACCTTGGCCGACTCGCCAACCTTGCGGGAGGGGGCAAGGGGCGTATCGCGGGAGTCGAGAATGACGAGGTCGCGATCCTGCCCGTGGCGAAGAAGAAGGCAGGGAAGAAGTCCCAGGGTAAGAAGGCGGGGAAGCAGACCCCACAGGCTCCGGTGCGGATTTACCCGCTCGCCGAGCTTGCCGGGTCGACCATCGAGGTTGAATTCTCGCCCGCTCCAGCAGCCGAGCAGGAATTACTCGGATTGACCATGGCCGAGTACCATGAGCTCGCAAAGAGTGACGAAGCCTAAGCGACAAGAAGTCGATGAGGAGTACAAGTGAATATTGATCTTGCTACGCTGCGCGCCATCGAGCGGCAGGAGGGCGTGCCGGTCGACGAGCTGATCCACGCCATCGCCAACGGCCTCAAGGAGGCCTACCGCAACCAGAGCGCCTTCGCCGGCGAGGTGGACGTCCAGATTGACCCCACCTCTGGTGCAGTGGCGATCTACCAGGTGGAGCGCGACGAGGAGGGCAACGTCACCGGCCGGTTGGACGAGACCCCGGAGAACTTCGACCGCACCACGGCGCTGGCGATGCGCGAGGCGATCCGCCGCCGGATCGGGGGAGCTCGAGTCCAGCAGCGCTACGACGAATATTCGTCGATCCGCCACACCATCGTCTCTGGCGTGGTCACCCGCGACGCACGCGCAAACGAGCGCGGCATCACCGTGGTCCACATCGGTACCGAGGCGGACGGCATCGACGGCCAGATCCTGCCCGCCGAGCACATCCCCGGCGAGGTGCTCAAGCACGGCACCCGCGTGAAGGCCTTCGTCACGGACGTCATCAAGCACGCCGACCGCAACGTGCAGATCAGCCTGTCGCGCACCCACCCCGAGCTGGTTCGCGGGCTGTTCGAGCTCGAGGTTCCGGAGGTCGCCGACGGCTCCGTGGAGATCATGTCCATCGCCCGCGAGGCAGGCCACCGTACGAAGATCGCAGTCCGCGCCACGATCAAGGGGCTCAATGCCAAGGGTGCGTGCATCGGCCCGCGCGGCCAGCGCGTGTCGGCCATCATGGGTGAGCTCGGCGGCGAGAAGATCGACATTATCGACTACTCCGACGACCCGGCGCAGTACGTGGGCAATGCGCTCTCGCCCTCGAAGTTCGTCTCCTCGACTGTGATCGACGCAGAGCAGCAGATCGCTCGCGTGGTCGTTCCGGATTACCAGCTCTCGCTGGCGATCGGTAGGGAGGGGCAGAATGTTCGCCTCGCCGCGCGTCTCACCGGGTGGAAGATCGACATTAAGTCCGACGCCGCGCCAGAGGAGCACTCGGCTGGCGAGGGCGAGCAGGCGAACTAGCGCCGCTGAAGTTCAACGTGGGGGAGGTTCGCTAGGGTGGCCCCGCCGGATCCGGCGGGGCCACGAGTCATTGAGGGGTGGGATAACGGGGATCGGCGCAGGGAACTGTCACAACGCTGAAATGGGGGTGGGTTAACCCCTAACAGGCTTTTCACGTAGACTGGGGGCTGGTCAACGTGCTGGACCACGCATTTGTTGTGCTCGAGAGAAAGTGAGCTTGTGGAGGACCGAGCGAAACGCGAAGGCTCGCACGCCGAATCGGCTGCGGACCCGGCGCTCGCGCGGAAGACCACGGCGCACGTCGCACTGCGCACGTGCATCGCCACGCGAAAGGTGAAGCCCACCGCCGAGCTCCTACGGTGTGTAGCCCAGCACAGCGACGACGGGACAACCCGCATCGTGCCAGATTTTCACGGCCGGCTCCCGGGCCGTGGCGCGTGGCTTAGCCCCACCGCAGAGGCCCTCGAGAAGGCCATCGAACAACGGCGATTCCACCGCGCCCTGCGATTGGGCTCAGTGACGCCGGACTTCGAGGAGTTATGGGCGGTGCTGGGACGCGAGGGGTCTCAAGAACATTGACCCGCCGCGTTGAGCGTTCCATGGACAGTTAACGATTTATCAGTTGACGGAGCCCGACATGTTTGAAAGCACTCTGAACTGATGAGCGCACGATGAAGCGGCATCAGCGATGAACCAGAAACGTTAAAGGGAGCCGGACGTAGCCTTTCCGCATAAGGCCACCGGCTCCGAGATATCGAAGGAGAGTAGTGGCCGGAAAGCTACGTGTACACGAGCTTGCGAAGAAGCTCGGTGTGACCAGCAAGGAACTCCTTGCAACCCTGAAGGAACAGGGAGAATTCGTTAAGACAGCCTCCTCCACCGTGGAGCCCCCTGTCGTCAAGAAGATGAAGCAGTTCTACGGCGTCGCGCAGGAGTCCAAGCCGACGACGCCGCCGTCCCCGCTGGCTCAGGCTGGTAGTGTTCCGGACAGCACCCAGCGTGGTCCGAAGCCGGGTGCCAAGCCTGCGGCGAAGCCGAAGGCTGCACCGAAGCCGGGTACCGCGGCAGCCAAGCCAAGCGCGAAGCCAAGCCCTGCTGCTGCAGCGAAGGCTGCACCGGCAGCGAAGGCGACCCCGACCCCGGCTGAGGCTGCGCCAAAGCCGGGCCAGGCTGCACCGAAGCCTGCCGCGAAGCCGGGTCAGAAGCCAGCTCGCGCCGCGGGCAAGCCGGGCCCGAAGCCAGGTCCGAAGCCGGGCGCACGCCCGCAGCGGGTTGCTAATAACCCGTTCTCCTCCACCACCGAGCGCCCACCGCGACCGCGTGGCGGAGCCACCCCTGGTGACATGCCTCGCCCAGGTGGCACCCGTGGCGGCGCCGGCCGTGGCCAGGCACCACGCCCGGGCGCTCGCCCGGGCCAGGGTCAGGGCCGTGGCCAGGGCACCGCGAAGCCGGGGGCAGCACGCCAGGGCGGCGGCCGTCGCCCATCCCCGGCGATGATGCCAGCCACCCCGAGCCCGGGTCAGATGCCCGCCAAGTCCGGAGCCGGTTTCGGCGGCGGTCGTGGCCGTGGCGGCCGCCCAGGCGGTCCAGGCCGCCCAGGTGGTCCGGGACCACGTGGCGGTCGCGGCGGACGTCGTGGCGGCACCGCAGGTGCATTCGGCCGTCCGGGCGGCCCACCGCGCCGTGGCCGCAAGTCGAAGCGTCAAAAGCGCAATGAGTACGAGGCAATGCAGGCACCGAAGGTCGTGGGCGGCGTTAAGCTGCCGAGCGGCAACGGTGAGAAGATTCGCCTCGCTCGCGGCGCCTCCCTGGCCGACTTCGCGGACAAGATCAACGCTGACGCAGCAGCACTGGTGCAGGCGCTGTTCAACCTCGGTGAGATGGTGACCGCCACCCAGTCCGTCTCCGACGAGACCCTGCAGCTGCTGGGCGACGAGATGGACTACAAGGTCGAGGTCGTTTCCCCAGAGGACGAGGACCGCGAGCTGCTCGAGTCCTTCGACCTGCAGTTCGGTGAGGACGAGGGCGATGACGAAGACCTCGCCCAGCGCCCGCCGGTCGTCACCGTCATGGGTCACGTCGACCACGGTAAGACCCGCCTGCTGGACACCATCCGTAAGGAGAACGTTGGCTCCGGCGAGGCCGGTGGCATTACCCAGCACATCGGTGCTTACCAGGTCAGCGTGAACATGGAGGGCGTCGAGCGTCCGGTCACCTTCCTGGATACCCCGGGTCACGAGGCCTTCACGGCAATGCGTGCTCGTGGTGCGAAGTCCACGGATATCGCGATCCTCGTCGTTGCTGCTGACGACGGCGTGATGCCGCAGACCGTCGAGGCGATCAACCACGCCAAGGCCGCGGACGTCCCGGTTGTGGTCGCGGTGAACAAGATCGATAAGCCGACCGCACAGCCGGACAAGATCCGTGGCCAGCTCACCGAGTACGGCCTCGTGCCGGAGGAGTACGGCGGTGACACGATGTTCGTTGACATCTCTGCGAAGCAGGGTCAGAACATCGACCAGCTGCTGGAGGCCGTCCTGCTGACCGCCGACGCGTCCCTGGATCTGCGCGCTAACCCGGACATGGACGCCCAGGGTGTCGCCATCGAGGCGCACCTCGACCGTGGCCGCGGCCCGGTCGCGACGATCATCGTCCAGCGCGGTACCCTGCGCGTCGGCGACTCCATCGTCGTCGGCGATGCCTACGGCCGCGTCCGCCGCATGATCGACGAGCACGGCAACGACGTCCAGGAAGCTGGCCCGTCCCGCCCAGTCCAGGTTCTCGGCCTGACGAGCGTGTCCGGTGCCGGCGATAACCTCCTCGTTGTTGACGAGGACCGCACGGCCCGCCAGATCGCGGACCGCCGCGACGCCCGCCGTCGTAACGCGCTGGCAGCCCGTTCCCGCAAGCGCGTGTCCCTGGAGGACTTGGACGAGGTGCTCAAGGAGACGAGCACGCTCAACCTCATCCTCAAGGGCGACAACGCCGGTACCGTCGAGGCACTGGAGGACGCCCTGCTGAAGATCGAGGTCGACGACGAGGTCGCGCTGAACATCATCGACCGTGGTGTCGGTGCTGTCACCGAGACCAACGTCCACCTGGCTGCGGCCTCCGACGCCGTGATCATCGGCTTCAACGTCCGCTCCGAGGGCAAGGCCACCGAGGCGGCCAACGCCGAAGGCGTGGACATCCGCTACTACTCGATCATCTACAAGGCGATCGAGGAGATCGAGGCTGCCCTCAAGGGCATGCTCAAGCCGATCTACGAGGAGAAGGAGATCGGTACCGCGGAGATCCGCCAGATCTTCAAGGCTTCCGCCGTCGGCCTCATTGCAGGCTGCATGGTGGAGACCGGCAAGGTTCGCCGCAACGCCAAGGTTCGCCTTGTCCGCGATGGCAAGGTCATCTCCGAGGACGCGACGATCGACTCGCTGCGCCGGGAGAAGGACGACGTCACCGAGGTCTCGCACGGTTACGAGTGCGGTATGGTGCTGTCCTACCCGAACATCGAGGTCGGCGACCGGATCGAGGCCTACGAGATGGTCGAGGTCCCTCGCGACTAACTGGTCAACATCGGTTAGCTAAGCTGGGCGATTGCTAGCCCGCCGCAATCCCGGAAACGGGGGCGGCGGGGCAGCGCCCGGCTTTTGCCGTTTTTACATCACTACCCGGCGGGACCGTGAAGGCCCCGCCCGAAAAGGAGTGCCACATCATGGCTGATAATGCTCGCGCGGCGCGCATGGCCAAGCGCATCCAACAGATCGTCGCCGTCGCCATCGAGCGGGAGATCAAGGACCCACGCCTGGAGTACGTGACCATCACGGACACCCGGATGACCGGCGACCTGCACGACGCCAGCGTGTTCTACACCGTCCGTGGCGCATCCATCGACGAGGAGCCGGATGTTCCGCTGGCTGCCGCCGCGCTGGAGAGCGCCAAGGGGCAGCTCCGAAAGATCGTGGGCGACCAGCTCAGCGTCCGCTTCACGCCGACCCTGAGCTTCGTGCACGACACCGTCCCGGAGGCGTCCGCTCACATGGAGAAGCTGCTCGCCGAGGCTCGCGCGAAGGACGAGGCCGTGCGTGCCCAGGCTGCCCAGGCCAAGCCGGCGGGCGAGGCTAACCCTTATAAGGAGCGCGACTAGCGCTGCCTGCGCAGCCCCAGCGCCCTGACCGGGTGCCGGGTGCGCGCGGAAGAAAATTCGCCGAGAAGAGGATCTGAAGGAAAGCCACGGTGCAGGAGCCCACAACGCTGCGGGAGTTCGAGGACGTCGGAACCCGAAAGATCCTCGCGCTGGCCTGGCCGGCGCTCATCGTGCTGGCAGCCACCCCGCTGTACCTGCTGCTGGACACCGCTGTCGTCGGGCGCCTGGGGGCGACCTCCCTGGCTGGACTCGCGACGGGTGCGGTGGTGCTGAGCACCGTCACCACGCAGCTGACCTTTCTTTCCTACGGCACCACGGCCCGCGCCGCGCGGCACTTCGGGGCAGGGCGCACCACCGATGCTGTCTACGAGGGCATTCAGGCCTCCTGGATCGCACTCGGCGTTGGGGCGGTGCTCGCGGTGGGCCTGTTCTTTTTCTCCCCGACCATTTCCCTTGCCTTATCCGGAGACGCCGAGGTGGCGGCCGAGGCCACCAACTGGCTTAAAGTCACCAGCCTGTCGGTGATTCCCGCGCTGTTCATCATGGCGGGTAACGGCTGGCTGCGGGGACTGTCCAACACGCGGCTCCCGCTCTATTTCACGCTGGCCGGGGTCATCCCCATGGCTGTGACTGTCCCACTGGCCGTACGCCGCTGGGGGCTTGTGGGATCCGCGATCGCGAACGTCGCCGGTGAGCTGATCATCGCCGCGTGTTTCCTGGGGGCGTTGGTGTTTCACTGGCGCAAGTTCGGGGATCACCGCTCGATGCGCCCCAACGGGAGGGTGATCCGCACGCAGCTGGCGATGGGGCGTGACCTCATCGCCCGGTCTCTGTCCTTCCAAGCGGCATTCCTTTCCGCAGCGGCGGTGGCCGGGCGGATCGGAGCCCCGGCGCTGGCCGCTCACCAGATTCTGCTGCAACTGTGGAACCTCGTGTCTCTGCTGCTGGATAGCGTCGCGATTGCTGCCCAAGCCTTGGTGGGGGCCGCCTTGGGCGCTGGTTCGGCGCGAGCGGCCCGCTCCGTGGCACGCCAGGTGTTGAAGTTTTCGCTGGGGGCTTCGGTGGTGCTGGCGGTCTTCTTCGGGCTGGGGTCGCGGGCGGTTCCCCATCTCTTTACGGCCGACGCTCCCGTGCTCGATCAGATTGGTGGACCGTGGTGGGTCTTCGTTTCCATCATCGTGATCGGCGGAGCCGTCTTCGCATTGGACGGGGTGCTGCTGGGAGCCGCGGACGTGGCATTCCTGCGCAATGCCAGTATCGCGGCGGCTGTCATCGGCTTCATTCCACTGGTCTGGCTGAGCCTCGCTTTCGACGTCGGCCTGATCGGGGTATGGGCAGGGTTGGCTGCTTTCATGCTGATCCGTTTCGGCGCGGTTCTGTGGCGCTACCGCGGTGACGCCTGGACGGTGAGCGCTGATCAGCGGGAGGAGCGAGGCACCCAGGGCGCCACGGCAGCCTAGGGGAGGGGAGAGGCCCAAGCGGCTGACCTTGCTCTTTCTTGAAGCCACGGTGAGGCAACGTAGGGTTGAGTTTTCTAGGAACTTTCCTCGGCAATATGATTTAAGCGTGGCTGGACGACGATAAAGTCGCGGGCCGGATAACGACGGACGATGAAGGTGGTGGGCATGCAGGGCGCAGATGATTCGCTGGCAGCGCAGCTCGCCTACACCGCCGCCGTCGCCGGCGGTGCGGGGGAGGAAGAGACCCGGGATGCGGTGACTCTGTGGGCCGTCAGCGACCTGCACGTGGGTGCGCGCGGCAACCGCGATCTCGTCGTCGACCTGGTGCGGCCCCGCAACCCCGAGGACTGGCTGATCGTGGCAGGCGACGTCGCCGAAGACCTGGACGTGGTGATCGACGTGCTGGCCGAGCTTCGGCAGCGCTTCGCCAAGGTGATCTACGCGCCCGGGAACCATGAGCTCTACGCCCGTGCAGGGCACGGGCCGGTGGGAAAAGCGAAATACGAGGAGCTCATCCGTCGTTGCCGGCGCATTGGGATCTACACTCCGGAGGATCCGTACCAACAGTTCGCTGGGCACACCATCGTCCCCCTGTTCACTCTCTACGATCACTCCTGGCGCGATCTGACCGACACCCCGGAGGAAGCGATTGCCAAGGCGCACGCGCAAGGTCTGGTCTTGAGTGATTACTACATGATCCGGCCTTTCGTGGATGTCCCGCTGTGGTGCCGGGAGCGCCTGGCCTATTCGGTGCGCCGCCTGGGGCAGGTCACTGGCCCCACCGTGCTCGTGAACCACTGGCCCTTGGCGCAGGAATCCTTGCGGCGCGTGCGATACCCCGAGATCGGGCTGTTTTCCGGCACCCGGCACACCCAGCAGTGGGGTAGGCGTTATCGCGCGGCAGCTGTCATTCACGGGCATCTTCACATACCTTTAGGTGTTGAAGTTGATGGTGTGCCTCATGTGGAAGTTTCCCTGGGCTATCCGAGGGAACGGAAGCGCAGCTTGCCCCCGCGGCAAAAGCTTGAGCTGTGGCCCTATCCAGTCATCTGCGTCCCGCACACATCTGGTCCACAAGCTGGTTTCGAGGAAAGGCGAGGAGGGAAGTAGGCAATGTGGAATGACGTTGTGATCTCATTGCATCAGACGGAGCCGATTCAGGCCTACGACCACCAGTTCCAGCGGGTGCCCTCCCTGCTCCAACCCGGGCGCCTGCTAAGTGGGGTGCGGTGCGTCGAGTACCACTCCTCGGCCGAAAACCTGCGCAACTACCACGGTCTTCCCGTCGTGGAGCAGGAGCTCGTCGCCACCGCGGTGGACCGTCGCAAGGCCGAATTCGGGGACTCCCGGTGGTGTGCCCACCGCGCGATGGAGCAGTTCATCCCGGACCAACCGATTCTTCGTGGCCACCGGGGGATGCCGGAGTTTCCAGCCCCGGTTGTCGGCTCGATGACGCACACCACCGGCTACCGGGCGGCCGTGGTGGGGCGCGCCAGCCGCTGGAGTTCCTTAGGCATCGACGCCGAGCCGCTCACTCCGCTCCCGGAGGGAGTGTTCGCAACGATCGCGAGCCCGGAGGAGCGTGCAGGCCTGCGGCGACTGTCCCGCCGCCTGGGCCGTGGACACGATGGCCAGGGCTCCCTGGGGGTGGTGCTCTTCTCCGCGAAGGAGGCGGTGTACAAGGCCTGGTATCCGCTAACCCAGCAGTTCCTGGACTTCGACCAGGCACGCATCGAACTCCGCGAGGACGGGAGCTTTAAGGCTCGGTTGCTCGTCGGGAACGCTCCGGTTCCCGCCATTGAGGGCCTGTGGTCAGCAGCTGAAGGCTACGCGCTGACGATGGCGGGCGTGCGCGCCTAAACCAACCCGTGGGGTCGGGCGACGAACTCGCTGGCCGCACGCCGACCCTTCTCCTTAATCAGCGCGATCGCGTGGCCCTGCGGATCCACAGCAGCGTGAACCCCCTTCAACCCGATTGGCTCCAGCCACTTACCCAGGGCGAGGTCCGCTGCCTGCTCTTCGGTGATCGGCCGGGTGGGGAAACAGACCTGCATTGCAGCATCGAGGCTCAAGCTCAGCTCCGGGGTGTCGGCAAGCTCCTCGAGGGTGACGGCCTCAGCGATATCGAACGGGCCCACGCTGGTGCGACGCAGCGCGGTGAGGTAGCCGCCCAACCCTAGTGCCTCGCCGACGTCGCGCGCGATGGCTCGGATATACGTCCCGGAGCTGCAGTGGACGCTGACATCGACCAGCCAGCGAGGTCCCTCGGCGGTCTCTTCGCGACGGACATCGGAGAAGCTCAACGAGTGGATGGTGATCGGGCGCGGTGGAATGTCGACTTCCTTGCCCTCCCGGACCAGCTCGTGGGCGCGGCGTCCGTTGATCTTGATGGAGGACACGGAGGTCGGCCGCTGCATGATCTCCCCTTGGAATTCCGCGAAGATCTCGCCGAGCCGCGCGGTCATTCCCTCAGCGGTGAAAGAATCGATCTCGGCCGTCTCCGCGGTGTGCAGCACCTCACCCTCGACGTCGTCGGTGACGGTCCTGGCTCCGAAGGCCATCGTCGCCTCGTAACGCTTATCGTGCGTGACGACGTGGGCGAGGAACTTCGTACCCCGCTCGATGCCCAGCACCAGCACACCGGTGGCCATGGGGTCCAGGGTTCCGGAGTGGCCGACCTTCTTGGTGCCCATGATCCGGCGAACTTTCGCGACCATATCGTGGCTGCTCGCCCCGGCAGGCTTGTCGAGGATGATCAGCCCGGAACGGTAGAGCAGGCTAGGGGTTCCCGACGGCCGATCGGTGGCGGGGACCGCCTGGTCGCCAGAATGCTGGGTGCTTTCGGAAGGGGAGTGCTTTTGAGCCATGGCGCCAGTCTATGGGTTAAGATCCCCAACGTGAGTATCTGGTACGGGCTTGATCGTGTTCCCCACAACCTCGAAGGCGCAGCCGTGACAATCGGTGTGTTCGACGGCGTGCACCGCGGGCACCAAGAGCTGATTAACCGAGCCGTGGCCAAGGCCAAGGAGCTCGGCGTCCCCGCGGTGATGTTTACTTTCGACCCGCACCCGACCGTGGTCTTCCAGCCGGAATCCGTTCCGAAGCTGTTGGGCACGGTGGAGGAGCGCGCCCAGCTGGCAATGGATCTCGGAATCGACCACGTCGTCGTCCAGGCCTTCACCCCGGAAATCGCTTCCTGGTCCCCAGAGGAATACATCGACCGGGCGCTGCTCGACACGCTGCGGGCCAAGCACGTCGTGGTGGGGGAGAACTTCACCTTCGGCCACAAGGCCTCTGGCACCCCCGACACGCTGCGTGAGGTCTCCCAGCACCGCGACTTCACGGTGGACGTGGTGCCACTGCTTTCGGAGGACGACCACACGGTCTGCTCCACCTGGATCCGCCAGCGCATCGCCGAGGGGGACATGGAGTCCGCGACGGAGGCGTTGGGCCGCCCGTTCAGCGTGGAGGGCGTGGTCACCCACGGCGCGGGCCGGGGTGGCCGGGCGTTGGGCTTTCCTACCGCCAACCTGTACTTCCCGGATATCTACGCGCTGCCCTCCGATGGGGTGTACGCCGGTTACCTGGAGATCCTGCCGAACCAAGCAGAGCTGTCCCACCAGGGGCTGAGCGACAAGGTGGGCACCATGCCGGTGGGGACCAAGCTTCCCGCGGCGATCTCCGTGGGCACGAACCCGACCTTCGGCCACGAGCCGCGCAGCGTCGAATCCTTCGTTCTCGACCACGAAGCCGATCTCTACGACTTCGAGGTCCGCGTCAGCTTCGTCTCCCGAATCCGCGGCCAAGAGAAGTACGACTCCCTCGACGAGCTCATCGCCGCCATTGACCGCGATGTGGCAGCTACCCGCAAGGCTGTGCTAGGGTAACTCGGTCAGCGACTGCGGTTCGCGGTAGTCGCGCGGACTGCCTTCGGGCAGTCTTTAAGAATCTTTAGCGCGGACTGAAATAACAAGGAGTTATCCATGGCACTGTCCAAGGACGAGAAGGCAGCAACTCTTAAGGAGTTCGGCCTGCACGAGACCGACACCGGTTCCCCGGAGGCGCAGGTTGCTCTGCTGAGCGCCCGCATCTCCCAGCTCACCGAGCACCTGAAGGACCACAAGCACGATCACCACTCCCGTCGTGGTCTGCTGCTGCTGGTCGGTCGCCGCAAGGGTCTGCTGAAGTACCTGGCTTCCACCGACATCGAGCGCTACCGCTCCCTGATCGAGCGCCTGGGCCTGCGTCGCTAAGAGCGATCGCATCCGGAGGTGGTTTCCGCCCCCGAGGCTCTCAGTAGCTTTCCGACCCCGTCTGCGTGTCACACGCGGGCGGGGTTTTTGCTGCGCGCGTGCTAGGCTCGTCGGTGAAATATTGACCGACTTCTAAGCGCCCCTTCGGCACCGATGATCTGAAGACTGCAACGGGCGCTACTTGTGATGAAAGGCCGTGGCACACACGCTATGAGCTCCAAGAAAAATAATCTTCCTAAGAACGTCTCCGTTGAGATGGTCGACCCGGACGCAGGGATCTGGGAAGCAACCGCAACCATCGACAACGGCGACTTTGGTTCCCGCACCCTCCGCCTCGAGACCGGCCTGCTGGCTCGACAGGCGGACGGCGCCGTCACCGCGTACCTGGACGAGGACACGATGCTGCTGTCGACGACGACGGCCTCCCGTTCCCCGCGCGAGGGCATCGACTTCTTCCCGCTGACCGTGGACGTCGAGGAGCGCATGTACTCCGCTGGCCGCATCCCGGGCAGCTTCTTCCGTCGCGAGGGTCGCCCGGGTACGGACGCCATCCTCGCTGCCCGCCTCATCGACCGCCCGCTGCGTCCGACCTTCGTCAAGGGGCTGCGCAACGAGGTGCAGGTCGTCATCACCGTGATGTCCATCGACCCGAACGAGATGTACGACGTCCTCGCCATCAACGGCGCGTCCGCATCCACCCAGCTCTCCGGCCTGCCGGTGTCCAGCTCTGTCGGTGGCGTGCGCATGGCGCTGGTCGTCGATGAGGAGCACCCGGAGGGGCAGTGGGTGGCCTTCCCGACGCGCGAGCAGGTGTCCCAGTCCGTCTTCGAGCTGGTCGTCGCCGGTCGCGTGACCGAACCGGCGAAGGGCGGCCGGGGCAAGAAGTCCCAGCCGAATGTCGCCGTCATGATGGTCGAGGCAGGGGCTACCGACAATGTCGTCGAGCGCATCGCCGAAGGTGCTCCGGCACCGACCGAGGCAGTGGTGGCCGAGGGCATTGAGGCCGCTAAGCCGTTCATCGCGACCCTCTGCGCCGCTCAGGACGCGCTGCGTGACGCGGTGGACACCGAGTCCCGCGAGTTCGAGCTCTTCCCACCGTTCGACGAGGATGTCTACTCTGCCGTCGAGGCCGAGTGCGATGCTGACGTCGCGCAGATCATGACGATCGCCGATAAGCAGGAGCGCGACGAGTCCCTCGCAGAGAACATGCAGGAGACCGTCGATGCGCTGATCGAGCAGTTCCCGGAGCGTGAATCTGAGATCCGTGCGGCTCACAATGACCTGACCCGCACCATCGTGCGCCAGCGCATCCTGGAGGACGGCTTCCGCATCGACGGCCGCGACCACACCTCGATTCGCGACTTGGGCATCGTGGTGCAGCTGCTGCCGCGTGCCCACGGCTCCGCCCTCTTCGAGCGTGGCGAGACCCAGATCCTCGGCGTGACCACCCTGGACACCCTGAAGATGGAGCAGACCATCGACTCCCTGGGGCCGGAGACTTCCAAGCGCTACATCCACCACTACAACTTCCCGCCGTACTCCACCGGCGAGACCGGCCGCGTGGGCAGCCCGAAGCGCCGCGAGATCGGCCACGGTGCCCTGGCGGAGCGCGCCCTGACCCCGGTGCTGCCGTCCCGCGAGGAGTTCCCGTACACCATCCGCCAGGTCTCCGAGGCTCTGGGCTCCAACGGCTCGACCTCCATGGGCTCCGTGTGTGCGTCCACGCTCTCGCTGTACAACGCCGGCGTGCCGCTGAAGGCGCCGGTGGCCGGTATCGCGATGGGCCTGGTCTCCGGCCTCGTCGATGGCAAGGAGAAGTTCGTCAGCCTCACCGACATCCTCGGTGCGGAGGACGCCTTCGGCGACATGGACTTCAAGGTCGCCGGTACCTCCGAGTATGTCACCGCCCTGCAGTTGGACACCAAGCTCGACGGCCTACCTTCCGAGGTGCTAGCTTCCGCGCTCGGCCAGGCGCGCAGCGCCCGCCTCGAGATCCTGCAGCTGATGGAAGATGCCATCGACACGCCGGACCAGATGAGCGAGCTGGCGCCACGCATCACGAAGATCTCCATCCCGCAGAACAAGATCGGTGAGGTCATTGGGCCGAAGGGCAAGACCATCAACCAGATCACGGAGGAGACCGGCGCCAACATCTCCATCGAGGACGACGGCACCGTGTTCGTCTCCGCCGTGGGTGGCGAGGCCGCCGAGGCTGCGATCGAAAAGATCAACGCGATCGCCAACCCGCAGCAGCCGAAGGTCGGGGACCGTTTCCTCGGCACGGTTGTGAAGACCACCGCCTTCGGTGCCTTCATCTCCCTGCTGCCGGGACGCGACGGCCTGCTGCACATCTCGAACATCGGCGGCGACCGTCGCATCGAGAAGGTTGAGGACGAGCTCAACGTCGGCGACAAGATCCAGGTCGAGATCGCCGATATCGACAACCGGGGCAAGATCTCCCTGGTTCCGGTCGACGAGGATTAAGCGCTTAGACGCTTGAAGCGGGCACCACATCACGCGGTGCCCGCTTCGTCTTATTAGTCTTGATATCAGCAACGCCCGGCCACCGGTCGGGGCTTCACAGACACTATTGCCAAGCACGCTTCGGCAGGAAGGAAAGGTTATGATCCGCGTAGGAGTACTTGGCGCCAAGGGGCGCGTCGGCACCACCATCGTCGCCGAGGTGGAGCAGAACCCGAACCTGGAACTCTCCGCCGCCCTGGACCACGGCGATGACCTCCAGGAGCTCGTGGACACCAAGACCGACGTGGTCGTGGACTTCACCCAGCCGGACTCCGTGATGGGCAACGTGGAGTTCTGCATCCGCAACGGCATCCACGCGGTCGTCGGTACCACCGGCTGGACCGAGGAACGCTATGAGACGGTCCGCAGCCTGCTGCAGGATGCCCCGAAGGTCGGTGTGCTGGTGGCCCCGAACTTCGCCATCTCCGCGGTGCTGACGATGAAGTTCGCCGAAATCGCCGCACCATTCTTCGAATCCGCCGAGGTCATCGAGTTCCACCACCCGAATAAGCTTGACGCTCCTTCCGGCACCGCGGTGCACACCGCCGAGGGGATCGCCCGAGCTCGCGGCGAGGCCGGGCTGGAGGAGCAGCCGGACGCCACCGCCCAGTCCCTCGACGGCGCACGAGGCAGCGACGTCCAGGGGGTGCCCGTCCACGCGGTCCGCATGACCGGCATGGTGGCGCACGAAGAGGTCATTTTCGGTACCCGCGGGCAGTCTCTGACCATCCGCCAGGACTCCTACGACCGCGAGTCCTTCGTACCGGGTGTGGTCATCGGCGTGGAGAAGATCGCCGAGAACCCTGGGCTGACGATCGGCCTCGAGAAGTTCCTGGGTCTGGACTAGGGCTCGGGCGACGAACGCTATGGCAACACCGGTGGAACTCGACGTCCAGCTCATCGGGCACACCCAATTCCACGCGCCGCCGGATATCGACTGGGAAACGGATACCGATGGCCCGTCCGCTCTCCTCGAATTCGCTGGGCGCGCGTGCTACGAGACCTGGGATAAGCCCAATCCGCACACCGCGACGAATGCCGCCTACCTCCGCCACATCATGGACGTGGGCCACCTGGCGGTGCTGGAGCACTCCAGCGCCACGATGTACCTGCGTGGCGTGTCTCGCTCCTGTGCCCACGAGGTCATGCGGCACCGAATGTTCTCCTTCAGCCAGCTTTCCCAGCGCTACGTCCCGGATGACGAGGCGCGGGTGGTTGTGCCACGCAGCGTGCAGGAAAACCCCGACCTGGAGAGACTCTTTCTCCAGGCGGCGGACGTCGCGCACGGCGCCTATACCGAAATCCTGGATAGCCTCAACGAGAATCTCGATGACGGAGCGAGCGCGAGGGTGAATGCCGCGCTGCGCGCCAAACAGGCCCGACAGGCGGCACGTGCTGTCCTGCCCAACGCGGCGGAAACCCGCTTCGTCATGTCCGGTAACTTCCGCAGCTGGCGACACTTCATCGCCATGCGGGCAACCGAGCACGCCGATCCGGAGATTCGCCGGGTGGCGATTGCGTGCCTCGTTGAGCTCCAGTCGATCGCCCCGGAGGTTTTCGAAGACTTCTCGATCACCGAGCTGCGGGATAAGACCCAGATCGCCACAAGTCCCTACGTCAGCGATATCTAGTTCGCGGTGCTGGAGTCGTCGGAAACAGGAAAACGTTTTCCCCGAAACAAGACACGGGGAGCGGCAAATAACCACAAACCTGGTGAAGAAAGGTAATCTTTACACCTATGAGTACAGGTAATGCAGCAATTCGTGGTGCTGAACACTTCGGAACGGTCTCTGTGGCAATGGTGACGCCATTCCACAAGGACGGGACTATCGACCTGAAGGCGGGCGTCGAGCTCGCCGGGCACCTGGTTGATAAAGGCTGCGATTCTCTCGTTCTCGCTGGTACGACCGGAGAATCTCCAACCACGACCAACGAGGAGAAGATCAACCTACTCAAGGCAGTTCGCGCTGAACTCGGCGATAGCGTCACGCTGATCGCTGGCACTGGCACGAACAACACCGCGAGCACTATCGAACTCTCCCGGCTGTCGCAGGACGCCGGCGCAGATTCGCTGCTCGTCGTCACCCCGTACTACTCCCGACCGAGCCAGGAGGGGCTGTTTCAGCACTTCACTGCGGTCGCGGACAGCGTCGATCTCCCGATTTGCCTCTACGACATTCCGTCCCGGTCGGTCGTCCCCATCGAGATGGACACCATCCAGCGGCTGTCGGAGCACGAGAATATTCAGGCCGTCAAGGATGCCAAGGGCAAGCTTCCGGAGGCGCTGCAGCTGCTGCAGAACACGGACCTGGCCTGGTACTCCGGCGATGACCCGCTGAACCTGCCGTTCCTTTCGGTCGGTGCGACGGGCTTCATCTCCGTGATCGGGCACCTGGCCGCGGACAAGCTGCGGGCTCTGCGTGAGGCCTACGACCAGGGCGACCTGGCGGGCGCTCAGCAGATCGCGGCGAGCCTGGCCCCGCTGGAGCGGGCCCAGGGGCGCCTCGGGGGAGTGACGATGGTGAAGGCGGCTCTGAAGCTGCGCGGCAAGGACGTTGGTGCACCGCGCCTACCAATTTTGGAAGTAGACCCAGCCGAACTGGATCAGCTGGAACAAGACCTGCAGGACGCAGGGGTTTAAAAGGATAATATGACTGAAAATCGTTCTCGGGGACGCAAGGTAACCCGAAAGGCGGCTCCGCCGAGCGCGGAAACTGCTGCACAATCCGATGCGGGGAACGCGAGCGCTGAGCAGCAGCGCGAACGCGCCGACAAGAACCGCGTGAGTAACGCTGAGGCCGCGACCGTCTTCAACGACGGCGGCCAGCAGGCAGCCCAGAACTCCGGCGCCAGCGAGGGCTCCGGCAAGGGCGGCAAGCGCTCCGGCGGCGACAACGGTGGCGATAACAACGGCGGGAACGGCGGGAGCCGTTCCCGCAACCGCCGCTCCCGTGGCCATGGCCGTTCCAAGGGCTCCAACAACGGCGATAAGCAGGGCGGCGATAACCGCGGTGGCCAGAACAACTCCGGTCGCGGCGGAAACAAGTCCAAGTCCGGCGGCCGCAATGGCAACAACCGCCGTGGCCGCGGTGGCGACCGTCGTCGCGGTGCGCTGCAGGCCATGCAGGGTGCAGACCTGACCAAGCGCCTCCCAGAGCCACCGGCCCTGCCCAAGGGTGGGCTGCGCATCGTTGCCCTCGGCGGTATCTCCGAGATCGGCCGCAACATGACCGTCTTCGAGTACGACGGTCGCCTGCTGCTGATCGACTGTGGCGTGCTCTTCCCATCCAGCGGCGAGCCGGGCGTGGACCTGATCCTCCCGGACTTCTCCTACCTGGACGATAAGTGGGACCGCGTCGAGGCTCTCGTGATCACCCACGGTCACGAGGACCACATCGGTGCGATCCCGTGGCTGCTCAAGCAGCGCGCGGACATCCCGATTGTTGCCTCTCGCTTTACCGCAGCGCTCATCCAGGCCAAGACCCAGGAGCACCGCCAGCGCCCGAAGATCGTCGAGGTCAACGACCAGTCGCACGTGAACTACGGCCCGTTTGACCTGCGCTTCTGGAACGTCAACCACTCCATCCCGGACTGCCTGGGCATCGCGCTGAAGACCCCGGCCGGCCTGGTGATCCACACCGGCGACATCAAGCTCGATCAGACCCCGATCGACGGCCGTCCGACGGACCTGCCGGCGCTGTCCCGGTTCGGCGACGAGGGCGTGGACCTCATGCTCTGCGACTCGACCAACGCCGCAACCCCGGGATTCTCCGGTTCCGAGGCGGACGTCGCCCCGACGCTGACCCGACTGATCTGCGCCGCGAAGCAGCGCGTGATTCTGGCGTCCTTTGCCTCCAACGTGGCCCGCATTCAGTCGGCCGTGAACGCGGCGGTCGCGGCGAACCGCAAGGTGGCCTTCACCGGGCGCTCGATGATCCGCAACATGGAGATCGCAGAGCGCATGGGCTACCTGAACGCCCCGCGCGGCACCATCGTCTCCATGGACGAGGCCTCCCGCATGGCTCCGCACAAGGTGGTTCTCATCACCACCGGTACCCAGGGCGAGCCGATGGCCGCGCTGTCGCGCATGGCACGCCGGGAGCACCGCCAGATCACCGTCCGCAGCGGCGACCTGATCATTCTCTCCTCCTCCCTCGTCCCGGGTAACGAGGAGGCAGTGTTCGGCGTGATCAACATGCTGTCGCAGATCGGCGCGACGGTGGTCACCAGCCGCGACGCCAACGTCCACACCTCTGGTCACGGCCTGGCAGGGGAGCTGCTGTTCCTGTACAACGCAGCGCGCCCGCGCAATGCGATGCCGGTGCACGGCGAGTGGCGCCACCTGCGCGCCAACCGCGATCTGGCTATCTCCACCGGCGTGGACCCGAAGAACGTCCCGCTCGCCCAGAACGGCGTGGTCGTGGACCTGCACAACGGGCATGCGAAGGTCGTGGGTCAGATCACCGTGGGCAACCTGTACGTCGACGGCACCCGCATGGGCGACGTGGACGCGGATACCCTCGAGGACCGCACCGCGATGGCCGAGGGTGGCCTCATCGCCGTATCCGTGGTGATCGACAACCGCACCGGCCGTCCGCTGGAGGCCCCGCACATCCAGGCCAAAGGCTTCTCTGGGGATGCCAAGGACCTGCTCAAGGAGCTCGGCGAGATCGCCGACGACGTGATGATGGATCTGGCCGGTGAGGGGGAAAATAACCCTTACCGCATGGCTCAGACCCTGCGTCGTCGTCTCGCCCGCCACGTCTCCGATAAGTGGAACCGCAAGCCGCTCATCGTTCCGACCGTGGTTCCGATGACCAGCGAGATCGTTGAGGAGCTGGAGGACGCACCGTCCGTGCCTGCTCAATAACGACTGAACTGGCTGACCGGGCCGGGGGCTCGCCGTGACACACGCGGTGACCCACGGCCCGGTCTGCCTTTTCGTCCCCGTCCTTATGTCGCCCCGCGGGGCGGTGGGGGAGGGGAGCTCTGTGCCCGGATAACCGGGATTCTCGCCAGGAAACCCACTGCGAGGCGTGTTGAAAGTGTTAAACATGTGACTACTGGGACTAATATGGCGGACATGTCTGTCAGAAACCGTCCCGGCACGTCGCCCTCCCGCAACCGCTCCCGGCGCTCTCCCTCCCGCCCCGGTCAGCGGGATTCTCGCCCAGCTGCGAGGCGCCGTGCCCCACGCATGGGGATCGACGAGGACCTCTCCGTCGACCCCGGTGCGTCGACGGCCAAGACCGCGCGATCGGGTAGTTCGGCCTCCGACATGGAGTTTGGTAGGACGGGCAGTGCCTACCGTGCCGTGGGCGGAAGCATCAAAACGATCGCGGACTCGGTAGCCAGCGGAATCGGTGGCGCGCTCCGGCGCCCCCGGCATGAGAGCGAGGACTCAGACGCAGCCGAATTCGCCGCGCACCGACCACAAGCCCGCACGTCAAAGAAGAAAGTAGAAGGTTTGGCCTCTCAGCAGCACGAAGACGGCACCCAGCCGCGGCGTCCCCGACGCAAGAAGCAGGCGGCGAAGGAGATGGCGCCGGTCGAGGACACGCAGTTCGACGGCGATGAGTTCGACGAGGAGGGGCCACGCCAGATCGGCGGCGGTTTCGACGGCCCGGCGCTCGTCAGCGGCGGTGTTGCGATCATTCTCGCCGCCACCCTGTGGTTCAACGTTGCTGGCGCGGTCGGCAAAGGCATCGCCTACGCGCTGACCTGGGCTATCGGTGTGGGGGCGTACATCGTCCCGGTCGTCCTGCTGGGGCTTGCCTGGATCCTGATGTTCGGAGTTCGCACGACGCAGAGCTCTGACCTGCGCCGCGGCCTCGGCGTGGGTCTTGTCGCCGGATCCCTGCTGGGGATCATTCACATCTTCGCTGGTCTTCCGACCAGCACCGCGGATAAGGCTGGAGCGGGCGGCATCGTCGGACAGTTCATCGGCACGCCGATGTCCGTGGGCTTCAGTAATTACGTTGCCGTTCCGCTGCTGTTCCTCATCATGATTTACGGTGCCCTGCAGCTCACCGGCCGCACGGTCGCCGAGTTCTTCGCCGGATCCGTTTCCTGGCTGGGGCTCGAGGGCACGTTCGACGCGCTGCGTGAACGCTTCTCCCGGGATTCGGAGGAGTACGACGACGATCCGTACGGCGAAATCGACCAGCGCCTCGATGAGGCCGTGGATCAAGACGACTACTTCCTGCCAACCCGCAGCCGGAAGAAGTCCCCGGCGGCTAACTACCCGGTGGAGGAGGAGCCCGCGCAGCCTGCCCGCCGAGCCCGCCGCCGCAGCGCCCCGGCGCCGCGAGCCGCCGCGCCACGGCAGTCCGAGCCAGCCGTCCTGGATGATATCGATGAGCCACTCCCACTGGTCTCCGATACGGATGAGACCGCGGTGCTCGATGTCGCCGCTAGCCCGGAGGAGGGCACGCCACGCCGCAAGCCCGCTCGTGCCCAACAGCGTTCCGCGATCCCCGCGGCGCGCGAGGAATCTCCGCAGGCCGAGCCCGCTGCCGGGCGGAGCCACGCCGAAGAGCGCGCGGCAGGAGACAAGGCTGTCAACCAGTCCCGCGAGGCCATGCGCCAGGCTATCGTCGCTCGCTCCGGCATCGACGCTGCCGCACTGGCTGCGGGTAAGACCGAGGAGCAGAACGAAAACGGGGACGCCACCGCGTCGGCGGCGTCCTCGTCCCCAGCCGCACCGCAGGGGGCAGAGGGCAGCTACGTCCTGCCGTCCACCGAACTGCTGATCCCGGGCGAGCCGGCGAAGGAACGCAGCGACGCCAACGACCGGATGATCGACGCGATCACGGAGGTCTTCGAGGAATTCAACGTCGACGCCCACGTCACCGGTTTCCAGCGAGGCCCGACGGTCACCCGCTACGAGATCGAGCTCGGCCCCGGCGTGAAGGTCTCCAAGATCACGAATCTGCAGTCCAACCTCGCCTACGCGGTGGCCACGGATAACGTCCGGCTGCTGACCCCGATCCCGGGTAAATCCGCCGTCGGCATCGAGGTGCCGAACTCCGACCGCGAGATGGTTCGCCTCGGCGACGTGCTGGGCTCCTCGGACGTCGTGGCCAACCAGGACCCGATGCTCATCGGCCTGGGCAAGAACATCGAGGGCGACTTCGTGGGGCACTCCTTGCAGAAGATGCCACACCTGCTGGTTGCCGGTTCCACCGGCTCGGGTAAGTCCGCGTTCGTGAACTCGATGCTGGTCTCCCTGCTCACCCGCGCCACGCCAGAGGACGTCCGCCTCATCCTCATCGACCCGAAGATGGTGGAGCTGACTCCATACGAGGGCATCCCGCACCTCATCACTCCGATTATCACCCAGCCGAAGAAGGCAGCCGCCGCGCTGACCTGGCTGGTGGAGGAGATGGAGCAGCGGTACATGGACATGAAGGCCACCCGCGTGCGTCACATCAAGGACTTCAACCGCAAGGTCAAGTCCGGGGAGATCACCACCCCGTTGGGCTCGGAGCGCGAATACCGTCCGTACCCGTACATCGTCTGTGTGGTGGACGAGCTCGCTGACCTCATGATGACCGCCCCGCGCGAGATTGAGGACGCCATCGTCCGCATCACCCAGAAGGCGCGAGCCGCCGGCATCCACCTGGTTTTGGCGACCCAACGCCCGTCCGTGGACGTCGTCACGGGCCTGATCAAGACGAACGTGCCGTCGCGGCTGGCCTTCGCGACGAGCTCGTTGACGGACTCCCGCGTGATCCTCGACCAGGCAGGCGCCGAGAAGCTCATCGGCATGGGCGACGGGCTGTTCATCCCGCAGGGTGCTCCGCGGCCCATTCGCATGCAGGGAGCCTTCGTCACCGACGAGGAGATCTTCGCTGTCGTCGAGGCAGCTAAGGCGCAGGCTGAGCCGGACTACACGGAGGGAGTCACCGAGGATAAGTCCGCCGAGGCGAAAAAGAACATCGACGCCGACATCGGCGACGACCTCGAGGACCTCATCCAGGCAGTCGAGCTGGTCGTGACGTCGCAGTTCGGTTCGACGTCCATGCTGCAGCGCAAGCTGCGCATCGGTTTCGCCAAGGCCGGCCGCCTCATGGATCTGATGGAGACCCGCGGTGTCGTTGGGCCATCCGAGGGCTCGAAGGCACGTGAGGTGCTGGTCAAGCCGGAGGAGCTCGAGACCATCATCTGGATGATCAAGGGCGCCGACCCAGAGGATGCCCCGAAGGACGTGCTCGACGAGGACGAAGGTGCGGAGGCCCCCGAGAACGCGGCACCGCCGACGACGTCCGGCGAGGATTCGGCTGGTAACGACGGCGACGACGACACTCAGACGCGCGTCATTCCCGCCAGCCCGCCCTCGGGGGCTTTCTAAGGCACGCCTGCGGGGACGCCCCGGCGGGTGGTGCGGACCTTGTCTGCTCGCTGGTGTAGCATTGCTCCCGATGGAGGGGAGTACCCCAATCCACGGAGTCGGTCGTCAACACGGCGGAGCGGCGGCGAGCAGGCCTCAACCCTGCCGGCGTGGCGCTCACCCGGCCACTCCGGTCAGGTCGCGTTGACGCCTGGCGGGGGAGACCTCCGGTCATTGAACACGCTTTAAGGGCCGGAGGAACCAATGGAAGTTAACGCCTTAACCTGGATCATCACGATTGTCGTGGTGCTCGGATTCTTTGTTTTCGATTTTCTTACGCACGTGCGCACACCGCACGAGCCGACGCTGAAGGAGTCCGCACTCTGGTCGGCGTTTTACGTCGGCCTGGCGATGGCCTTCGGGGTGTTCCTGTGGTTCACCTGGGGCGAGCCGGGCAATCCTCACCAACACGGGCTGGAGTTCTTCGCCGGCTACATCACCGAGAAGGCGCTCAGCGTCGATAACCTGTTCATCTTCTCGCTGATCCTGACCACGTTTAAGATTCCGCGGAAGTACCAGCAGAAGGTACTGCTCGCCGGCATCCTCATGGCACTTGCCCTGCGCGGCATCTTTATCTGGCTCGGCGCGGCTGCGATCGCACGCTGGTCCGATGTGTTCTATCTCTTCGGCATCTTCCTGCTGTGGACCGCCGCGAAGCTGGCCTACGACGAGGTCACCGGCGCCGAGGAGACCGACCTCAACGACATGAAGATCATCCGGATCCTGCGCAAGGCAGTGCCGGTGACGGACAAGGTTCATTCGGACCGCCTCTTCGTTCGGGAGGGCGGTGCGACCGGCGACGTCGAAGGAAAGAAGAAGTCTTCCGGCAAGGGGCGCCTCGTGGTGACCCCGCTGTTCGTCGCGCTGTTGGCCATCGGCTTCATCGATGTGCTCTTCGCGCTGGATTCGATTCCCGCGATCTACGGCATCACCAGCGAGCCCTACATCGTCTTCACCGCCAATGCACTGGCTCTGATGGGGCTGCGACAGCTGTTCTTCCTGCTGAATGGGCTGCTGGAGAAGCTGGTCTACCTTTCCTACGGGCTGTCCATCATCCTCGCCTTCATCGGCGTGAAGCTGGTACTGCACGCGCTGCACGAAAATAACCTGCCGTTCATCAACGGTGGCGGCAACGTTTCCGTCCCGGAGGTGTCGGTCGAGTTCTCCTTGATCTTCATCGTGTTGACGCTGGCCATTACGACGGTGCTGAGCCTCACGGTGGGGAAGAAGGCCCAGCAGAAACAGGCCGGGGTGACCGAGGAGCCAGCACCTACGCATGCAAGCGATGCCGGTTTCGGTAAAGATCCCGCAGGTAGGTAGAATTACCAGCGTGGAGACAACAGTGGAGCGGAACACGCAACCAGATACGCTGAGCGCATTTGGTCGTTTTGTGCGTCGCTTTAACGTGCCGAACGTTCTCACGACCATTCGCATCCTGCTGATCCCCATCTTCCTGTGGGCGATCGCGGGCACAGGGGCGTGGCCGGACGAGGCCGCCGCTCGAGCGGACCGTTGGTGGGCGCTTGTCGTCTTCTTGCTGCTGATGGTGACCGACCAGCTGGACGGGTACCTCGCGCGCAAGTATGAGGTGATCACGGACTTCGGAAAGCTTGCCGATCCGATCGCCGACAAGCTGCTGATGCTTGCGGCCTTCATCAGCCTCAACCTGCTGGGCGAACTGTGGTGGACGGTCACTGCGGTCATCGTCGTCCGCGAACTCGGCATCACGCTGTGGCGGCTGGTTCTCGCCCGGCGCGGGCTGGTGGTCCCGGCATCCAAGGGTGGGAAGCTCAAAACCGTGCTGCAGACGCTTGCCGTCGCGCTGTACATCATGCCGCTGGCAGGTGCCGTCGCCTGGATCGGGCACGGGGTCATGGCCGTGGCTGTCGCGGTCACCGTGGTGACTGGACTGCAGTACATGGTGGACTCCCGGAAACAGAACTAGTCGAGAGGGCTGGGCAGGATCGTGCAGCAGGTTGGGAAAAACTCGCTGGAAGCGCTCCGCGCGCAGGCGGCGGAGCTATCCGCCCAGGTGATCGACACCTGCCGGGAACGAGGCTGGACACTGGCCACCGCTGAATCCCTCACTGCGGGAATGCTCGCCGCATGCATCGCCGATACTCCGGGGGCCTCAGCTGTACTGCGCGGTGGCCTGGTGGTGTACGCGACAGACCTCAAAGCCACGCTGGCGGGGGTGGACCGGGAGTTGCTGCGCAAGCGCGGCCCCGTCGACCCTGCGGTGGCGGTCCAGCTGTCCAAGGGTGCGGCGCAGCGTTGCGGGGCGAGCATTGG
This sequence comes from Corynebacterium sp. UMB4614, assembly GCF_030217065.1. Taxonomy (NCBI): domain Bacteria; kingdom Bacillati; phylum Actinomycetota; class Actinomycetes; order Mycobacteriales; family Corynebacteriaceae; genus Corynebacterium; species Corynebacterium sp. UMB4614. The sequence continues at coordinate 170,646 of NZ_JASONC010000002.1, read as the reverse complement.
CATCGGGCTGACTGGTGTGGCGGGGCCGGATGGGCAGGACGGCCATTCGGTCGGCGAGGTGCATATCGGGTTGTCAGCGCCCGCAGGAGCCGGGGGAACGACCGTACGTACCCTGGATCTCGGAACCCGGTCACGCGCCGTGATCCGACAGCTCGCTGTGAATGGTGCGCTGGAGATGATCCTCGGGATCGCCGGCGACGGGAACAAATAGTCCGCCAGGATCGTTAGAGGTAATGATGGTAGAAAATATTTTGCTGCTAGATTCCCCCTCGCGCAGTCCAGAGACTTCCCGCGGGAGCGCTCAGCGAGCCCACTCGGCGGACAAGCTGGATGACTTCAGCGCGGAACACGTATTGGAGCAGAACTGGGATGCCTCCATGCCGATGGCACCCAGTGACGAGCCGCTGCTGCGCGAAGCTCTCGGCGCGACGCTGCGGGATACGCGTCGGCAGACAGGATTCACCCTCCGCGAGCTGGCTAAGCTCGCCAACGTCAGCCCCGGTTATCTTTCGGAGCTGGAGCGGGGGCGTAAGGAAGTTTCCTCCGAGCTGCTCGCGAGCGTGTGCCACGCTATGGGAATCAGCGTTGCTTCGGCGATCCTCGAAGCGGCGTCCATGATGACCCTTGACGCGGCAGCGGCAGAGCTGGCTTCGTCGATGGCGCGCGTGAACTAAGCACTATTGGCAGCGCGGATGCTGCTAAAATTAGCGCAGATGAGGCTCGTCTCCCACGGGGCGGGCAAAAATTTTGTCGATAGTTATCCCCAAGGAGTGCAGGCCGCATGGCAAATCCCTTCACTAAGGCGTGGAAGTACCTCATGGCTCTCTTCGACTCCAAGATTGAAGAGAATGCGGATCCGAAGATCCAGATCGAGCAGGCCATCCAGGAAGCTCAGCGCCAGCACCAGGCGCTGTCTCAGCAGGCAGCAGCGGTCATCGGTAACCAGCGCCAGCTGGAGATGAAGCTCAACCGCCAGCTGGCTGAGGTGGAGAAGCTCCAGGACAATACTCGCCAGGCGTTGAAGCTGGCGGACGATGCACAGAACAATGGCGACGCGGCCAAGGCTGCGGAGTACAACAACGCCGCTGAGGCCTTCGCCGCCCAGTTGGTGACAGCGGAGCAGTCCGTAGAGGATCTCAAGGGCCTCCACGACCAGTCGCTGCAGCAGGCCAACCAGGCCAAGCAGGCAGTTGAGCGCAACGCCATGCAGCTGCAGCAGAAGGTGGCCGAGCGCACCAAGCTGCTCAGCCAGCTGGAGCAGGCGAAGATGCAGGAGAAGGTCGCGGAATCCCTGCAGTCGATGAACCAGGCCGTATCCGGTTCCTCGCCGAACCTCGACCAGGTGCGGGAGAAGATCGAGGGTCGCTACGCACGTGCGCTGGGCCAGGCGGAGCTCGCCCAGAACTCGGTGCAGGGGCGCATGGCGGACATCAACCAAGCCAGCACCCAGCTCGCGGGGCACTCCCGTTTGGAACAGATCCGCTCGGAGATGCGCAAGGAGCAGGGGCAGATCAGCGGTTCGGCTCAGAAGTCCATCGACGCCAGCACTTCCGGGTCGGCTGGCACTGCACACTCTGCCGACCAGCAGGCGCAGCCGAATGCGGACGCCGTTGCCGAGCGCATGCGTCAGCTGCGCGAAGGCAACTAAACCCTTCCTCGTGGGCGCTTAGTCGCCCACCCCGCGCGCCTGCAGCGCCTCGCCGACTTCCCGGCCGCGAAGCAGGGTGCGGATCACCAGGGGGATGCCCAAGGCCCGGGCGGAAAACTTTCCGCCACGGGCCTGTTGTGCTTCTACGACCTCGTTGATGGTGCGCAGCTGCAGGGGGATCATGTGGATCGTCAGACTGATGGCCAGGGAGATCTTGTCCACCGGCAGGCCGATGGTAGCAGCCGGGGCGAGTGCCCGTTCCACGGCGCGCTGGAGGTCGGAGACCTTGGTGGTCATCGTCAACAGGATGGCTACGGAGACCGAGGCCCACAGCACTAGGAAACGCACCAGGGCTTCGTTCAGACCGCTGCGCCACCACGTCAGCGCGCCGAAAGCCAGCAGAATGATGAGAATCGGGATGAGCTGGCGTAGCGCGGTGCGCCAGGGGATCTTCGCCAGAGCGTAAGCGACAACCGCGGCCACCACACAGCCCGCGCCAGCCACCAGAGTCTTGGCGAAGATGGCGGCGAGCACGAGAAAAGCAATGAGACCAGTGAGCTTCGCTCCGGCGGGAAGCCTATGAATGACCGAGCCCGTCGGGATGTACAGAACCGGGGCCGCGGTATTGATGCGGGGCAGTCTCACAGCATGCACGTCCGGTAATCCGAGAGCACAGTGGTGACGGAATCTTCGTCGGCACTATCGGCCCGAATGCGACCATCGTCGATCCAAATGACCCGATCGAAGCCTTCGAAGAGCTCCAGGTCGTGCGACACCACGATCAGCTGCTGCTCCAATGACGCCAGCGTGCGGGCGATACGTTGGCGGTTGCGCAGATCGAGTAGCGTGGTCGGCTCATCGGCGATGATGAGACGCGGGTTCATCACGAGGATCGACGCCAGCGCAAGGAGCTGCTTCTCTCCGCCGGAGAGGGTGTGGGGTGACTGCTCTTCCTTGCCCGCCAGCCCAAGCTGGTCGAGAATCTCGGCCACCGCGGCGCGCTTCTCCTGGCGGCTCAGCTTCTTGCCGCGCAGGGAGAACCCGACGTCCTCAGCCACGGTGGGCATGATGATCTGGTTATCCGCGTTGGAGAACAGGAAGCCCACCTGGCGGCGGATCTCGCCGGCGCGCTTGGCGGTGGAGAGTCCATCGACGGTGACTTCACCCTCGTCGGGAATGTTGAGCCCGTTGATGCACCGCACCAGCGAAGACTTCCCGGAGCCGTTGGCGCCGATGATGCCGATGCGGTGTTCGGAGAGCCGGAGACTGATCGAATCGAGAATGGGCGGGGCGTCGGGGGAGCGGCCGATACCCCGCAAGGTAAGGTCGCGGAACTCGATGAGAGGCATGGGGGGGGGAGGGAAATCTAGTTGCGGGAGCGCAGGTTCGCGGCCGGAACCAGGTGAGGTACCGCGCGGAAGACACCGAAGGTGATGACAGCCGCGGCGACGCACTTAATCAGGTCGGGAAGGATGAACGGAGTGTTGGACACCAGGGCGCCCGGGAAATCCAGGCCGAGCCGGAACATCAGCCCGACGGAACCGAAAAGGTACATCACGGCCATACCGATCACACCCGCGATTGTCAGCCCGACGATGGAAGACCAGCTCTGTCCGGGTTGATCAGTGCGGTTGCGGCGGCCGAGGATTGCTTGAGAGATTGCACCAACGATGAAGGCTGCGAAGATATAGCCCACGATGTAGCCGATGCTGGGGCCGGAAATCGCGGAAATCGTCGGGCTCCACCCAGCGAGGTTCGGCACGCCCACGAGGCCGACGCCGACGAACAGGCTGATGGATAGCCCGCCACGGAGGCAGCCGAGAATCATGGCGGTGAGGATAACGCCCATGTTCTGGAGGACGATCGGCACACCGGTGAAGCCGACTGGAATGGTTACTGCGCCTAGTGCGATGGTCAGGGCGGCGAATGCGACGATCGCGCCCAGATCGCGAACATTGAGAGTTTTCATCGATGGACATATTAACAAGTCATTGAACAAAGCTTCCCATTTTGTTCAACTATTTTTGTGCTAGCGTCCGAGCATGAGGAGAACCGAGTTTGACCGGCTTATCGCGGGTGAGTTTGGCGCCACCTACGGTGGCTGGATCGTGGAAAGCCACGTGTTGTCCAGGCTGGGGAAGACCGCCGAGGAGGCGATCGAGGCTGGTGAAGAGCCACGAAATGTGTGGTGGGAGCTCTGCCGCGACTTCGACATTCCCGAAGAGCGGATGCTCGGGGAGGATGACTGAGCCCTAAGGGAGGAAAAGGCTTTTGACTCATTCGCGCCGTTTCCCGGTGGTGTGAGGGGGGCGGGCAAACGCTAAAAGCGTGCGGCGCGCCGTTCGAATAAATCGAACAAAGGTTCGTGTAATGTGGTTCGAGGTGGTGGGTGGCGCGCTGCGTGTCTGCCCGGTGTCCTATAACTAAATCCGAACAACGTGCCAGTACCTCATGTTCCTGTGGATAGCCGCCATCGCTGCCCACAGCGAGCGCAGGTGGGCGAGGTCGGTGTCCGCTGCGGGTGATAAAACTAGCCCCAAGCGGAAGACAATAGCTTTCGCCCTCGCCGCGCGGACGCGGGGCGAGGTGACGCCACGTTGTCGGCTTGAACTGATTAAGACAAGAACGAAAACACAGACGCGAAAACGAGGAGGGTGTCATGGCACCAAAGAAGAAGGCCACCACGGCGGCACAGAAGGATCGCTCCAAGGCTCTCGATCTAGCAATGGCCCAGATCGAGAAGGACTTCGGCAAGGGGGCGATCATGCGACTGGGCGATGACAATCGCCCACCCATTAGCGCAATCCCGTCGGGCAATATCGCCATCAATGTTGCTCTGGGTATCGGAGGCTTCCCGCGTGGCCGTGTCGTAGAGATTTACGGGCCGGAATCCTCGGGTAAGACCACCGTCGCGCTGCACGCCATTGCTGAAGCTCAGAAGGGCGGCGGCATTGCAGCCTTCATCGACGCCGAGCACGCGCTGGACCCGGAGTATGCCAAGGCTTTGGGCGTGGATACGGATGCGTTGCTGGTCTCCCAGCCGGACACGGGCGAGCAGGCCCTCGAGATTGCGGACATGCTGGTGCGTTCTGGCGCGATCGACGTGGTGGTCATCGACTCCGTGGCGGCGCTGACCCCCAAGGCGGAGATCGACGGCGAAATGGGAGATTCTCACGTGGGTCTCCAGGCTCGACTCATGAGCCAGGCGCTGCGCAAGATGACCAGCGCGCTGTACCAGACCGGCACCACCGCGATCTTTATTAACCAGCTGCGTGAGAAGATCGGCGTGATGTTCGGCTCTCCGGAGACCACCACCGGTGGTAAGGCCCTGAAGTTCTACGCCTCCGTTCGCTGCGACATCCGCCGCATCCAGGCACTGAAGGACGGCCAGGACGTGGTGGGTAACCGCACCCGGTTGAAGATCGTGAAGAACAAGGTTTCGCCACCGTTCAAGATCGCGGAGTTCGACATCCTCTATGGCGAGGGCATCTCTCGGGAAGGCTCGATCCTCGACCTCGGCGTGGACGCCGGGATTATCAAGAAGTCGGGGTCCTGGTTCACCTATGAGGGCGAACAGCTCGGCCAGGGCAAGGAAAAGGCCCGCGAGTTCCTGAAGTCCAACCCCGAGCTGGCCGAACAGCTAGAGGATCGCATCATGCAAGAGCTCAAGGTTGGCCCCTACGCCAAGGCGAAGGACGAGCCCATCGCCGATGAGGATAAGCCCATCGACGTGGTTCCGAACTTCGATGACCCAGACGTCGAGACGGAGAACTAGGCCCCGCTGTGACTGAAGGCAACGCAGACGACCATTGGGCTACAGCCGGGGGTGCCCCGGAGAGCCGGGAACAGAAGATTGCCGCGCTGCGGCGGGCAATCGCGTCCTGGACGCAGGGGAGCGGTAGCCCGCTCGTCGATCGGGAGAAGGAGGAGGCTCTCGCCCCGGTTGTCAACCGGGCGCAAAGCCTCATCAACCATCGCCCGCGCTCGGTGGCGGAGCTCGAGGAGCGGCTACTCAAGCAGGACTATGCCCCGGAACTCGTCAGGGAAGTCGTCGAGCGCTGCCAGCGCAACGGCATGCTCGATGACGGCGAGTTCGCGAGGCTCTGGGTCGAGCAAAGAAGCAGGAATCAAAAGAAATCTGTCGCTGTGCTGCGCCGCGAACTGCGGGATAAGGGGGTCGCCGAGCAACACATCGAGGCTGCTGTGGAGCTCGTCGACGAGGAGGATCAGGACGCGATCATGCGTGGACTGATCGACAAGAAGGCCGCGAGCATTCGGGCCGTGCCTGCGGACCGCGCGGAATACACTAAATTCCTCAAGCGAGTGGTGGGGGTCGCTGCCCGCCGCGGTTTTCCCGCGGGCACCAGCCTGGCCTACGCCCGTGAGGCGTTGGATCAACAGCTCGCCGAGCTCAAATCTAGTTAGCGCGGGGTGCCGGCGGGCGGGGCAGTGGCGAACGTGACACGGTTCGTGTTCGCCCCCGCCCTGGGGGTAGGATCTGCACACGTGACTCACGCTATGGAGAAGAAAACTTCCGCATCTGAGCAGCTCGAACAGCGCACCTACGAGGTCCGCACCTTCGGCTGCCAGATGAACGTTCACGATTCCGAGCGCCTCTCCGGGCTCCTCGAGGACTCGGGCTACCAACCTGCGGCGGACGGTGAGGAACCAGACGTCCTCGTCTTCAATACCTGCGCGGTGAGGGAGAATGCGGATAACCGGCTCTACGGAACGCTCGCCATGGTCAAGCCCATGAAGGATCGCAATCCCGGCATGCAGATCGCCGTTGGCGGTTGCATGGCGCAGAAGGACAAGGACGTGGTGGTCGACCGCGCCCCCTGGGTGGACGTCGTCTTCGGCACCCACAATATCGGCTCGCTGCCCACTCTGCTGGAGCGTTCCGCCCACAACCAGCGGGCAGAGGTTGAGATCCTCGATTCCCTCGAGGAATTCCCCTCCGTGCTCCCGGCAAAGCGGGAATCCGCTTACTCGGGTTGGGTATCGGTCTCCGTGGGCTGCAATAACACCTGCACCTTCTGCATCGTGCCCTCTCTCCGAGGCAAGGAGCAGGACCGCCGGCCGGGGGAGATCCTCGCTGAGGTTCAGGCGCTGGTGGACCAGGGCGTGCAGGAGGTCACCCTGCTGGGCCAGAACGTCAACGCCTACGGCGTGAACTTCGCCGACGAGGACCTGCAACGAGATCGGGGCGCATTCGCCAAGCTGCTGCGCGCCTGCGGCGAGATCGAAGGTCTCGAGAGGCTGCGCTTCACCAGCCCTCACCCTGCTGAATTCACCGACGACGTCATCGATGCGATGGCAGAGACCCCCAACGTCTGCCCCCAGCTGCACATGCCGCTACAGTCGGGTTCCGACCGCATCCTCAAGGAGATGCGTCGCTCCTACCGCTCGAAGAAATTCCTGGGGATCCTGGACAAGGTCCGCGAACGCATTCCACACGCGGCCATCACGACCGACATCATCGTGGGATTCCCCGGCGAAACGGAGGAGGACTTCCAGGCGACCCTCGACGTCGTCGAGAAGGCGCGTTTCTCCAGCGCATTTACCTTCCAGTACTCGCCACGCCCCGGCACCCCGGCAGCTAGCATGCCAGACCAGGTCCCCAAGGCCGTCGTGCAGGAGCGCTACGAGCGCCTCATCGCGCTGCAGGAGCGCATCCAGGCCGAGGACAACCAGGAGCTGGTGGGAACGACCCAGGAACTGCTGGTCCAGGAGACCGGTGGCCGCAAGGACGCCCAGCGCCACCGCATGTCGGGCCGTGCTCGGGACGGTCGGCTCGTGCACTTCACCCCAAGCGAGGACGTTCGTCCTGGGGATATAGTGGAAGTCACGATTACCGACGCCCGTCCGTTCTTCCTCATTGCGGACGGCCCACTCGTCAACCACCGGTTGACCAAGGCCGGCGACATGTCGGGTGCTGGCCAGACCCCGACCACCGCGCCGATCGGGGTGAGCCTCGGCGTGCCAACCATCGGTATTAGGCCCCAGGCTGATGCAACCGCGGCGCCCAAGAACGTCCACGAAGGGTGTGGCTGTGACTAAAAAGAACGACGCGAATTCCGCCGATTCACCGCAGGAAAGCAAGCCCGGCGTAGCCGGCGCCACCGAGGACACGCAGGGCAAGGATCCGCTGGCCGCCTACCGGGGCGACCTCACAGCCGCCGAGGAAAAGGCCGCGAAGATGGTCGACTACCGCCAGCAGCTGCCGTTCATGGCTCTCGGCCTCATGTTGGTGCTCGTCTCCCTCTTCCTGCCGCACTCCCGGGACGTGCTGGGCATCGATGTGCTCTTCAACTCGCCGACCGCACAGAAATTCCAAATCACCATGCCGGAACGGGTGTACGCCACCCTCGCCGTCCTGGGCGGCGTCATGCTGACCATCGGAACGATCGTCTCGCGATCCTGGTTGGTTGCGTGGGTCAACTGGGCTTTCGCAGGCGTGGGCTGGTGGTATAGCGTGTTCGCGATTTGGATGCGCCAATCCCGCCCGGTCACCGACCCGGCCGGCCCGCCTTCTTATGGCCTGGTCATTGGTGCGATCGGCATGACGATCTTGTTCGTGATGATCACGTGGGTCCTGTTCCGCCGTAATCCATTGCAGCGCGCGCTCGCGGCCGCCCGTCGCGAGGAGGCACACCGTTCTGCGGAGGCCCAGGCCGCCCAGCAGCGCCTACGCACGGGCGTCGAGGAATGGCCTAAGGCGGATCTTGAGGACATCGTCGATGATCGCCGCGCTCGCGCTAAGCAGCGCCGCCGGAAAACCGACGGCGATAAGAACATCGGTGGCCAAGAAGGCTAAAGACAAGCCCTAGCTCTTGACAAAAAGCTAGGGCTAGGGGGCTTCGAGCCCCCTCTTTTAGTTTTCCTCGGATTCGGAGCCAGACTTGGTGGAGGCCTGTGCGGTCTCCGCCCACTGCCGCCACTGATCGGCCTGCTCCTGCAGCGTAGCGGCGAGCTTATCCTTCGCAGCCTCCTTGGCCTCATTGGCCTGCTGCTGCAGATCCTTCGCCTTGGCGAAGAACTGGTCGACCCGAGCCTGCAGCTCCGGATCGGTCTGGCGCCACTTCTCCTCAACCGCGTCCGTGACGCGCTTTTCGATCGCCCCGATCTTGTCCTCGAATTCGCGGATCTTAGCCCGCGGCACGAAGCCGATCTCGTCCCACTTCTCCTGCAGCTCCCGCAGCAGGCGCTGGGCGTTCTCGAGGTGAGCCTTGGGGTCGATCAGGGAGGAGTATTCGTCGAGCAGCTGCTGCTTCTTGGTCGCATTCTCTTCGAACTCTTCGTCGCGGGCATCCTGATCCGCCCTGCGGGCGTTGAAGAATACCTCGCGCGCAGCGCGGAAGCGCTCCCACAGCTCGTCGTCGACGTTGCGCGGGGCGTGCCCGGCGGCCTTCCACTGGTCCATCAGATCGCGGTAGGCTGCCGACGTCTCCGCCCAGCGGGTGGAGTGCTGGAGCTCCTCCGCGGCGACGATGAGCTCTTCCTTCTTTCGGCGTGCCACCTCACGCTGCTTATCGAGGTCTGCGAAGTGAGCCCCGCGACGCTTATTGAACTGCTCGCGAGCCCGGGAGAAACGCTCCCACAACTCATCGTCGGTCTTCTTATCAAGGCCGCGGAATCCTCGCCACTCGTCGACCATCGCGCGGAAACGGTCTCCCGTTGCCTTCCACTCGGTCGAGCTTTCGCCCAGCTTCTCAGCCTCCTCGGCAAGCGCCCTCTTACCCCGGAGGGCCCGGTCCTTGCGGTCCGCCTTGGCCTGCGCGACCTCCTGCTGCGCCTTATCGCAGTCCCGCAGCAACGCCTCTAGCTTGACCTGCAGGGCATTGAGGTCACCCACGACCTCCGCATCATCCAGTCCGTCGAGGAGCTCGGTGGCCGAGGCCTTGATCGTTGCCGCTTGCTCCGGCTGGGTGCTCAGCCGTGTTTCGAGCGTGGCGACCTGTGTGGCGAGGTCATCGAATTTCGCCCCGAAGTGCTTGAGACCCTCCTCGGGAGCCCCAGCCTGCCACTGCCCGACAACGCGGTTCTCATGGCCTTCGCGGCGCAGCCACACCGCACCGTCGGCGTCGACTCGCCCGAAGTCCGCTGGATTGGACCTGACCGGGTGTACTGACACAGGAGCTTGCGCCTTCATCCCCGGGGTGGGCTTCACCTTTTTGGGCATGGCACCCGGGCCTGGGCGTGGGCCCGGCTTCGGGCGGGCAGCCCCGGTCTGGGGCTGGGAACTCTGCTGCTTGTCGGTCATGCTTTCTTCCTTTGCACGTCAGTCACCGGCTCCGCGAGCGGAAATACTCGTTGCGGACTCATTATGGCAGATGCCCCGGCCAAGACCGCGGCCAACTGAGGCTTTAAGGCGTCCGGAGACTAAGATTTGGCGGTGATAGCCATGGATAACTCTCAAACTGATTCGCCGCTCACCGCACCCGCCGGGGTAACCGCAGCGGACGGCCTGCGTCCACTATTGATCGTGGGGCCCACAGGCTCCGGTAAATCCGAGCTTTCCCTTGAACTTGCGCGCAGACTGGATCAGCCGGTGGAGATTATCAACGGCGATTCGATGCAGATGTACCGCGGCATGGATATCGGCACCGCCAAGATATCCCGCGCTGAACGCGCCGAATTCCCGCACCACCTCTTCGACTGTTTGGACGTCGACGACACGGCCAGCGTGGCTGCGTACCGCGCGATGGCGGGGGAGACGGTGGAACAGATCCAGGCCCGCGGTGCCCGTCCGATCATCGTCGGCGGCTCGATGATGTACCTGCAGGCGCTGGTCGACGACTGGCAGTTCCCGCCGACCGATCCGGCGGTGCGGGCGAAGTGGATGGCCGAACAGGATCGCATCGGGGTGGAAGCGCTCCATGAGGTGTTGCGTTCCAAGGATCCCGATGCGGCAGACATCATTGAGCAAAAGGACCCGCGCCGCATTGTCCGCGCCTTGGAGGTCATCGAGCTGACGGGCAAACCCTTCGCGGCCTCGCAACCGCCGAAGAACGTCCCAACCCGGTGGGGGACGAGGATCTTCGGGCTCAACGCCCCGGGGAATTGGCTCAACCCCCGGCTGGAGGCTCGCGTCGATCGTATGTTTGCCGCTGGTCTCGTCGGTGAGGTCGAGGCCTTGGCCGCAGCTGGGCTGAGTCGGGAATCCACGGCCGGCAAAGCGATTGGCTACGCCCAGGTCTTAAGCGCGCTGGCGGGCGAGTGCAGCATGGAACAGGCCCGGGAGGATACGGTCGTGGGAACCCGTCGCTATGCCCGCCGCCAGCGCAGCTGGTTCCGCCGTGACCCGCGGATCCACTGGTTGGATGCGACTCTCGCCGACCCTGGCCTGCTCGCCGACCAGGTCGTCGACGAGCTGCGGGGAAACACCTAGAGCTAGTGGCCTCCGCAGCCACAATCCCCGCTGCCGCAGCCGCCGGGGCTGCATGCGCCAGGATCGTTAATGCTGACGGCGAACTGGACGTCCCCGCTGACGATGGTTCCAGGTGTGGCGAACGGCGGGCGAGTGGCGTCTGTCGGAAGGTCGGGGTGATCCGCGGCCACCGCGAGCGAAAACTCGAACGGGTGGCGGCACGTCAGCGCCCAAAACTGCTGGCCGTTGAGTTCGTTCGTCTTCAGCTCTGCCTCGGTGACTTCGACCGCGACCGTGGCCTGCGCGTGCGGGGAAGCAGAGCCGTTGTTGAGCTCGGATAGGCCCCGGGAAGTCACGGAGCCGACCTCGGTTCCGCCGGACTCAGCGAAGGCGACTGCGTCCGGGAAGATGCGAACATCCGTGGCCAAGGCGGAGATCGAGAGCGGCTGATACTCCAGCGGCTCCTGCTCTGCGATCATGGGGCCCTGCCCAACCGTCGCGGTGAAGGAGGCGATGACCGGGGCGCTAGCGCCACTGACCTGCAGCATCGGGCTATCAGCGACGATGTCCACGATCCCGATGAGGTCGTTAACCATCGTCACGTGCCCCGTCGTCGACAGCTGACCTGCCGGGTGCAGACCCACGAAGGAGCCATACGGCGGGGCAGCGAGGATCGTCAGCGTCGCCCCGGAAGCGTCCGCGTACTGGAGGACCTGGCCGCCCGATACCTCCCCGATGACCGAGAGCTGGCCGGAAGCATAAGCGGCCTCGAGGGCATCCTGCCACTGGGGATAGGCCAATCCAACGCTGCTGAGCTCGGGAATCTCCTTCTGAGATGCAGTAGCCATGGGGAACCAACGCCTTAAAACTCGGGGAGCGGGATAGCGGGGTTGACACGTGCTCAGCGTCCCGGCCCACAGCCGGTGAAAGGAGCATGAGCGAGTGGGGACACCGCCGGGGTTTACGCCCCGAATAAGCCCGCTATTTACTTTCTTTTATGCAGGTGACAGTGTAGAACTGGAAGGCAATGGCTTCAAATTCAGATAATGTTGTCGATCTTTTTACAGACTCGTCGGAGGGCGAGGATTTCGACCTCGAATCTCAGCAGAGTCCGACCATCGGTGAGCTCGATCTGGAGGCGCGTTCCAGCCTCCGGCGGCTGACCAGAGGGGTCAGCAGCTACACGGACGATCAGTCCGAGATTACTGAGGTCGAGTACCGCCAGCTTCGCCTGGAGAAGGTCATCCTCGTGGGGGTGTGGACCGAGGGAACAATCGCTCAGATCGAAGCGAGCCTGGAGGAGCTGGTCGCCCTTGCTGAGACCGCTGGATCCGAGGTCCTGGAGACGGTCTATCAGAAGCGCGATAAGCCGGACCCGGGCACCTATATCGGCCGCGGCAAAGTCAGCGAGCTCGCGGAGATCATCCAATCCACGGGTGCGGATACCGTGATCTGCGATGGTGAGCTGAGCCCCGGACAGATGATCGCCCTGGAGAACGCGCTGAACGCGAAGGTCATCGACCGCACCATGCTGATTCTCGATATCTTCGCGCAGCACGCGAAGTCCCGCGAGGGCAAAGCCCAGGTCTCCCTGGCTCAGATGGAGTACCTCATCAACCGGGTTCGCGGCTGGGGTACCTCGCTGTCACGACAGACGGGTGGCCGGGCTGGCTCCAATGGCGGCGTCGGTCTGCGTGGCCCGGGTGAGACGAAGATCGAGGCCGACCGTCGCCGCTTGCGCGCCGAGATGGCACGCCTGCGCAAGGAAATCGCGGCGATGAAGACCTCCCGCGATACCAAGCGCCAGCGCCGCGACGCCTCTGCGGTTCCCCAGGTCGCAATCGCCGGATACACCAACGCAGGAAAGTCCTCGCTGATTAATGCGCTGACTGGCGCGGGTGTGCTCGTCGAGGACGCGCTGTTTGCCACCCTGGACCCCACGACCCGCAAGGCGGAACTCGCCGATGGGCGCAGCGTGATTTTCAGCGACACCGTGGGCTTCGTCCGCCACCTGCCGACGCAGCTGGTCGAAGCCTTCCGCTCCACGCTGGAGGAGGTCATGGCCGCGGACGTCGTTCTGCACGTCGTCGACGGCTCCGACCCCTTCCCACTCGAGCAGATCCGTTCGGTGAACACGGTGATCAGCGAGATCGTCGCCGAGAGTGGCCAGGACGCCCCGCCGGAGATCATGGTGGTCAACAAGATCGACAAGGCGGATCCGCTGGTCCTCGCCGAGCTGCGCCACAAGCTCAACGACGTGGTGTTCGTCTCCGCACACACCGGGGAGGGCATCGACGAGCTGGAGACCAGGCTCGAGCTCTTCCTAAACTCACTGGACGAGACGGGAGTGTTCGCGGTCCCGTTCGACCGGGGCGACGTCGTCTCCCGCATTCACGACCTGGGTAGCGTCACACAGGAGGAATACGACGCCACCGGCACCGTCCTCACCGCTCGCGTCCCGAAGAAGCTCGCCCGGGAACTGGACGCCTTCCGCGTGACTGACCGACACCACGACGATCTGGACGTCAACGGCGCCGCGACCAGCTAATCCGCCCGCAGCGCGCGGGACGCGGAGCTGACGCACTGAACCTTCCTTAGCTGCAGTAGTGTTATGGCCGTGACTAAGGACAATGGGGCGCTCAACGCGCAGAACAAAGCAGGTAGTTCGGAGCCGGGCACGCCCGGGCCAGGAGAGAAGACGGAGCACCGCGGCTCGTTCTTCGGGTGGGATTTGCACGGCAACGGCCGCGACATCGAACCGGGTGGGGTCGTTAAGCCTGAGGAGCGCCTCTCGTGGCCACGCACCATCGGCGTGGGTATGCAGCACGTCATCGCGATGTTCGGTGCGACCCTCCTGGTGCCGACGATCACGGGTTTCCCGGTGAACACCACCCTGCTGTTCTCCGGACTCGGGACGATCCTCTTCCTGTTGGTGACCCGCAACCGACTGCCGTCCTACCTCGGTTCCTCCTTCGCCTTCCTCGCCCCGCTGGCGGCAACCCAAGCGGAGGGTTTCGCGGCACAGCTCGGCGGGATTGTGGCCACCGGTGCGCTGCTGTTCCTGATCGGTCTCGTGGTCCAGCTCGCCGGACGCCAGGTGCTGGATGCCGTGATGCCACCGGCGGTGACTGGTGCGATCGTGGCCCTGATCGGGTTGAACCTCGCTCCCACCTCGACGGGGAACGTCCAGGAGCAGCCACTGATCGCCGGCGTGACGCTGCTGGGGATCCTCCTGTTCACAGTGATGGGCCGCGGAATGGTGGCGCGACTCGGAATTCTTTTGGGCGTGCTGACCGGTTGGGGCTTCGCCTTCCTTTCGGGCGGTGTTTCTGAGGAGGCGCGGCAGCACGTGGGTGAGGCCGCGTGGATCGGCTTCCCGCACTTCGAGACCCCGGAATTCACGGTGACCGCCGTGACGATCACGCTGCCAGTGGTGGTCGTCCTCATCGCTGAGAACGTCGGCCATGTGAAGGCCGTGTCGACGATGACTAACCGTAACCTCGACGATCTTGCAGGCAAGGCGTTGATGGCCGACGGCATGTCCACGGTGCTCGCTGGATCCGGTGGTGGATCCGGTACCACCACGTATGCGGAGAACATTGGCGTGATGGCGGCGACGAAGGTGTACTCCTCGGCCGCGTACTGGGTGGCGGCCGCAACGGCGATCGTGCTGGCCTTCATCCCGAAGTTTGGCGCCGCGATTCTTACCATCCCGGTGGGCGTGTTGGGCGGGGCAACGCTCGTGCTCTACGGCATGATCGGCCTGCTCGGGGTGCGCATTTGGATGGATAACGAGGTCTCGTTGACGGACCCGGTGAACCTCACCGCTGCTGCGGTGGCGATGATCGTCGGCATCGGTAACCTGACGCTGAACGTGGGTTCCATCCCGATGGAGGGCATTGCTTGGGGCTCGGTGGGCATCATCCTGGGCTACCCGGTGCTGCGCTACCTCTACGACAACTTCGGCGAGGGGCGCTACATTTCTTAGCGCTATTTCCAGTAAAGGGGGGGGGGGCTGGGTGGAGGCTCGCCATTGGTAATGTCGGCCGCCTGCGGGAGGGAAAGGGAAACCGGGCTTGAGCGCAGCGAGGGGCAGTGGGAACTGCCGGCCCGGTCGGGGCTCGGCAGCTTCCAGTGCTATCCCTGCTCGTCGACGACCACCGTGTGAATGCCAGTGTCGTTGAGCTGGGCGACGAAGCCCTTGGGGGCGGAGTTATCGGTGATGACCACATCGATCTTCTCGGGCTCAGCAAAACTCACGATGTAGTCGAGCCCGAATTTCGTCGAATCGCACAGCGTCACCACCTTGTCGGAGTAGGCAATCATCGCGCGCTTAATGGCGGCCTCGGCCGCGTCGTGGGTGGACAGCCCGTGAGTGAGGGTGAAGGCGTCGGTGCCGATGAACGCCACATCGGCGTGCAACAGCGCCAATGTCTGGAGGGCAACATCTCCCACCACCGCCTGCGACTGGGCGCGGATCTTGCCACCCAGCAGCTGCACCTTGATGCGGGGGTCGGTAGAAAGTAGCAGTGCGTTGTGCGGCGAGTTCGTCACGACGGACAGGGAGTAGTTCTTGTCGATGCTCTCGGCATGCTCGACGATGGCCTCGGCGATCATCGCCGTGGTGGTTCCGGAGTCCAGGAAGATGGTTCCGCCGTCGAGGGGAACGAACTGCACTGCGGCCCTGCCGATCGCCTGCTTGGCGAGCGCGGCGGAGTGTTTTCGCGTCTCCAGGGGGACGTAGTCGGTCTGGAACTGCCGTGCCGGGACGGCCCCGCCGTGGACCCGGTAGAGCTTGCCCTCGGCCGTAAGCTGGGCTAAGTCCCGACGGATGGTTTCGGCCGTGACCCCAAACTGGGCCGCGAGTTCGGTGACGGTGACCTTGCCCTGCACGGCGGCAAGCGAGGTGATTTGTCGACGACGCTGAGCTGAAAGCACGCTTAGATACCCACTTAATCCAAAAACTTGGGTTAGATCTTGCGCAGGACCGCGGAGACTTTACCGAGGATCTGCGCTTCATTGCCGGCGATTGGTTCGAACAGATCGTTGTGGGGGAGCAGCCACACACCGTCCTCATCGTGGTGCAGTTCCTTGACCGTGGCCTCCCCGTCGATCATGGCGGCGACAAAGTCACCCTGATCTGCGGTCGGCTGCGAGCGGACCACAACCCAGTCGGAGTCGTAGATGCCCGCATCGCGCATGGACTCGCCGACCACCTGCAAGAGGAAAAGCTCGTCGGAAGTACCGACCAGCTCGGCGGGGAGTGGGAACTGCGCTTCCACGTTCTGCTCCGCCAGGATCGGATTGCCGGCGGCGATTTGGCCGACGACGGGCACGTACGTCGCTGCGGGGCGGTCGTCGGAGACGGGAGCGGGGGTGGTCTTGGGCTGCTTCCGCGGCACGGGCTTCACGAGGCCGGGGTTGGTGTGGTCCTCGTAGCCTCGAACATCGAATGCGCGAGGCTTGTTGTCCTCCCGGCGCAGGTAGCCCTTCTCCTCAAGTTGCTTGAGTTGGTAGGACACCGAGGATGTGGATTGGAGACCGACAGCATCTGCGATTTCGCGGATGCTTGGGGGATAGCCCCGGAGAACCGTGGAGTTCTTGATGACCTCCAGGATGCGGCGTTGGCGGGAGCTCAGGTTGCCCTTGATCTTCGCATCTGCAGCGCTCTTCTTGGGGCGGCCTGGGCGCCGACGGGGGGACTCGGGGGACGTCGTCACGGTGAACTCTCCTTGCGGCCCGGGCGGCAGTCAGCTGCGTGTGCCACCTGGCTTGTGATTGAAAACTTATGCTCCCGCGTTCGAGGGAGGCCTCGACCGCGCTGGCACCCACTGTATCACCTGCATGTTCGATATTTGGGGTAAAACGCTCGACTTTCTTCGAACGTGCGTGCTATATTTTCGATGTAGCCGCCTAGAACACCCGTTCGATACATGTGAGGCGGTGTTGGGGCGCTGTCCCTAGCGGATGATTCACTCCTATCCAACGGCTGGTTACCGGTGATTCATCGGAAAGATCAGCGCTGATGATCGGAATTCGAACGAGGAAGGAATCTACTATGACTCTCGTTAAGAACGTTTCCCACGCCCCTGCGGCTGCGTCTCGCGCCGGTCGACGCGTCGCTATTCCAACTGAGCGGGTCCTGTTCGAAGGTTCCGAGTCGCTTTCCGGGGTCGTTTCACCTGGCGTCGGCAAGAATGTACGTTCGAATACCCATGGTGAGGGGCGGGCCTTCACTCCGAACTTCGTGCAGCAGCGTCGCTTCGCTCACCCGCTAGCGAATGCTCGTTCCCAGCGGGTCATGGCTTCGCAGGCCTCTGCACTTCGCCGTGGAATGGATATTGCCAACCGGGTGGCCACTTCCCGGGGTGGGGTGCTGCTGAGTGGAATTGCATTGGTACTCAGCCTTGGACTGTCTCCGCTGGCGATGGGCCAGGGTGGTGACGAGCAGGATCCTGCCGCCACCGCGGCCGTGTCTGAGATCGCGTCAGCCGAGGCGGCGGACTAGCCATCTTCCGCTCGGCTTGGCGGAGTAGTGCCGTGGCGATCGAATTGGGGGGGGAACTGTGGAATCCGCCGGGGCGCTTTTTCTGCGTGCTGGGCATAAACTAGTGGCGTGCTGTGCCCAAGTTGTCGCTGTGAAGATTCCCGTGTTGTGGACTCCCGAGTTGTCGAAGGCGGAATTGCCATCCGCCGCCGCCGGGAGTGCCTGCAATGCCTCACTCGGTTCACCACCATGGAGCGCTCGGTCCTTCTTGTAACGAAGCGCAACGGGGTGACGGAGGAATTCAGCCGCGAGAAGGTCATCAAGGGTGTAAGGCAAGCCTGCCAGGGACGCGATGTGTCAGATGACGACCTCAAGCTGCTCGCCCACGAGGTTGAGCAGAGCGTTCGTGCGGACTACGGATCCCAGGTCAACGCCCACGACATTGGCCTGGCGATCCTGCCTCCGCTGCGCCGACTCGACGAAGTCGCCTACCTCCGCTTCGCCTCCGTGTATAAGTCCTTCAGCTCCTCCGAGGACTTCGAGGCAGAGATCGCATTGCTGCGCAGCCAGCACCAGTGCAACCCTCCGCACCCGGGCAACTAAAACCGAGACCATAGCGCCGTCCCCGGCGCTCACTCTCCCGGCGCACCACGGACTAGCGGATCTGACCGGCAGCCTTGCGAACCCGCTGCAGTGATGCGCTGCGTGCAGTGCCCAAATGCTGGGCAAACAGAGCCACCATGAGCTCCTCGATCAGCCAACGCAGGTCCTTGACCTGGGGCGAAGCCTGCCGGGCGCTGGGCAGGCGATCCACCGTCTGCTGATAAATCTTCATCGCTTCCGCCAGCTCCTCCGCCAGCTCCGCCTCGCGATCAGGATCCCGCTCCAGCAGTGCCAGCCTCTCCTTCATAGCCTCGACGTACCGGGGGACGTGCCGGAGGCGCTGAATGCCCCACGTGACCAGACTGTGGTCCGCGGCGTACAACTGCACCTGCTTTTTCATCTCCGCAATCGCGGGACCATCCCACTGCTCCAGCTCCGAGGAGATGTCCTGGATGGCTAATGCAGCAGGGGCGAATGCAACCAGGATCTGGCGCACCAGACCAGGAGCCTGCTGGCGGGCCGTCTGGCAGGCCCGTTCGCACTCGTCAGGGGTTCTGATCACCGGGCCAACCTTCTCCAGAAGCTGGCGGCACGCCGCCGTGCGCGCATCGTCCACCAACGCCTCAATACCACCGTTCGGATAGTTCTCCAGCGCCACGCGCTGGCGCAACGGCAGCCCCTTGAGCATCTGTCCGGCGGAAATCGGGGTGGCCTCGGCCATCAGGCTTAGCGCCGTCGAGAACTGCTGAGCCTTCGCCGCCTGCTCGGTGGGGAAGGCCTTGAGCTCGAAACGCGTGCTGCGGTGACCCGTCTTGCCAGCGGAGAAGCTGGCAACCAGTGCGGGGAAAGCGTTCACGGCCTGGCCGTCGACGACGGTCTCGATGGACTCAGGGATATCGCCGATGCTTTCGGCCGACCACTCGTCAGCGTGCTGAAGCACGCCACCCACGCCGGCCCCGCCCTGAGGTGCCTTCTGCTTCCCGCCAGTGCCACGGCCCTTCTTGCCAGCTGCGCCCGCACCCTTCTGGTGCACCTTGGCGTCCAGCGGGCTGGCAGCCGTAGAACCCTGGCCACCACGCAGGGACCGAGCACTCGCCGCCGCAATTGCCTGGCGGACATCACCGGCCAGGTCCCGCTGGAGTGCGACGATGTCCCGGCCGGTGCGCACCACATTGCCGCGGCGGTCAATAACCGCAACATTCATGCGCAGGTGGTCAGGCACCTTGGTCCAGTCGAAGTCGGTGGCGTTGATGCCCCGACCGCCCAGCGAGCGCAGCGCATCGGCCAGCGACTCATCGATCGCCCCGTCGTAGGGCATCATGGCCTCCAGCGCCCGTGCTGCGAAATCCGTGGCCGGCACCACCGACTTGCGGATCGCCTTTGGCAGGGAACGGATGAGCGCCACGGCTAGCTCGTGGCGCATGCCTGGAACCAACCACTGCGTGATTTCGGGGTCGATGTTCGCCAGCAGGGGCAGTGGAACCTGCATGGTGATGCCGTCGCGCGGATCGGTGGGGTCGAAGACATACTCCAGGTCGAACTCCAGGCTGCCCTGCCGCCAGGTATCCGGGAATTCGTTGGCCTCCGCGGCCCCTTCGTGCGAATCGATGAGCGCGTCGAGCGAAAAATCCAGCAGGTCTGGCTTCTTGTGGCGTGCCTTCTTCCACCAGGAATCAAAATGTCGGCTGGAGATGATGTCTGCGGGCAGGCGGGCGTCGTAAAAAGAAAACAGGGCATCATCGTCGATCACGATGTCCCGGCGCCGGGCCTTATCCTCCAGTTTCTCGGCCTGCTCAAGGAGCTCCTGATTGTGGCGGTAGAACTTGTGGCGCGTCTCCCAGTCGCCCTCGACCAGCGCCTTGCGGATGAACATATCCCGCGCCAGCTCCGGGTCGATACGACCCAGGTTGACGCGTCGCTCCGTGACGATGGGCAACCCAAGCAGGAGGGCCTTTTCGTAGACCATCGCCGCACCGCGCTTCGAGGACCAGTGAGGCTCCGAATGGGTGTACTTCACCATGTGGGGTGCGATTGATTCCACCCACTCCGGGCGGATCGGCCCCACCGTTCGGGCGAAAATCCGGGATGTCTCGACCAGCTCCGCGGCCATGATCCACTGCGGTGGTTTCTTCGCCACATGGGAGCTCGGGTGCACCACAAAGTGCGAATTGCGGGGGCCGGTGAACTGGCGGCTCTCGCCCTCCCGCATGCCGATGTGGCTGATCAGCCCGGCCAGCAGGGCTCGGTGGACATCATCTTCGGCGATGGGCTCGCCGTCGAAGGTCAGCTGCCGGACATGCCGAATATTCGGCACGGACCAGCGCAGCTCCTTGGCGATATTGAGCAGCTGACGAACCAGATCCGCCCACTCCAGGACACGCAAGTAGTGGATGAACTCCCGCTGGCAGAGCTTGCGGAACTGGTTACCGCTGAGCTCGGCGCGCTGCTGTTGCAGGTAGCTCCACAGCTTCAAGGTGGAGATGAAGTCCGAGTTCGCCTTGAAACGTGCGTGGAGCTCATCGGCCTGCTGCTGCTTCTCCAGCGGCCGTTCCCGGACGTCCTGGATGGATAGCGCAGCGACGATGACGGTGACCTGATCCAGGATGTTCAGCCGGTGGGCGGCGACCATCATGCGCGCCAAGCGGGGGTCGGTCGGGATGCGAGACATGTCCCGTCCCACGTCCGTCAACGCGTGCCGGTCGCCTCCGGAGATCGCGCCCAGCTCGCTGAGCAGGGCCACGCCGTCGCGCACCGCGCGAGAGTCAGGGGCCTGCAGGAAGGGGAACTTCTGGATATCACCGAGGCCAAGAGCAAGCATCGCCAGGATGACGCTGGCCAGGTGGGTGCGCAGAATTTCGGGGTCGGTGAACTCCGGTCGGGCTTCGAAGTTTTCTTCCGAATACAGCCGGATCGCAATACCGTCGGCGACACGGCCACAACGGCCCGAACGCTGCTTCGCGGAGGCCTGGCTGATCTCCTCGACCGGCAGTCGCTGTACCTTCGTGCGATTGGAGTAGCGGGAGATGCGCGCATAGCCGGTATCCACGACGAAGCGGATGCCCGGCACGGTCAGGGACGTCTCGGCGATATTCGTGGCCAACACGATCCGGCGGCGTTGGCCAGGGTTGAACACGCGGTGCTGTTCCGCATTCGACAGTCGCCCAAACAGGGGGAGGATGTCGACGCGTGCCCCGCGCCGGTCGCGGTTCAGATGCTTATCCAGCGCCTCGGCGGCGTCGCGGATCTCGCGTTCCCCGGAGAAGAAGCACAGGATGTCGCCGCTGCCGAAGCTCCACAGCTCGTCGACGGCCTCGATGAGCCCGTCCAACGGGTCCGTCACGTGGGTGGTGATCTCCCCACTGTCCGGGTCGGTATAGCTTCGCTCCAGCGGGCGGTACAGGATCTCGACCGGGTAGGTTCGCCCCGAGACCTCGACGATCGGCGCGGGTGTGCCATCGGCGCTGGCGAAGTGCTCCGCGAAGCTTTCGGGATCGATCGTCGCGGAGGTGATGATCAGCTTCAGATCCGGGCGCTTCGGCAGCAGATTCTTCAGGTAGCCCAGCAGGAAGTCGATGTTCAGGCTGCGCTCGTGCGCCTCATCGATGATGATCGTGTCGTATTCGCGGAGTAGCCGGTCGCGCTGGATCTCGTTGAGAAGCACACCGTCGGTCATGAGCTTGACCGCGGTGTTCTCGCTGGTCTTATCGTCGAAGCGGATCTTGTAACCGACCAGGGAATCCGGCTTATCCGTGCTCGATCCGAGCTCCTCGGCGATGCGGTCCGCCACGCTGCGGGCGGCGATGCGCCGCGGCTGGGTGTGCCCGATGCGCTGCCGCTTGCCGCGACCCAGGTTCAGGCACATCTTCGGGATCTGCGTGGTCTTACCGGAGCCAGTCTCACCGGCGATGATGACAACCTGATTTTCAGCGATAGCCTTTTCGATATCCGCCTGGCGCTCCGAGACGGGCAGCTCGCTAGGGAAGTGGATCTGAGGGAAGACCCGGTCCTGCTGGGGCAGATTGACGCCGGCCGTGCGCTCCCGGCGCTGTCGGCCGCTGCGTCCCCGGCGGCGCGACTTGCCCCCGCGGTTGCGGTGACGCCCGTTTCTGGCGTGCCGCGACGGCTGTTGCGCTGATTTTTGCGTGCTCTTATCGCTATTTTCCCTGCTCATTAGGGCTCCAGCTTAACAACTCTGTGGCTGGCACCTGTAGCCGGGAGCCATTCATAGCTTTTGGCTAAAACCACCCGGCCAGCTCGCGTAGGATAAGGCTTCAGCATTGTTGAAACATTGATAGGTAGCTGTGACCCACAAAGAGTATCGGCCGACCATTGCGCAGGTCCGGACCTTCGCGACGATCGCGGAACACGGCCACTTCGGCACCGCCGCGGCGCACCTGGGCATTTCCCAGCCATCGCTCTCGCAGGCTCTCGCGACCCTCGAGCAGGGGCTCGGAGTGCAGCTGATCGAGCGCTCCACCCGAAAAGTCATCGTGACGCCGATGGGGCGCTCGCTGCTGCCTTTCGCCCACGCCACGCTGGAGAGCGTGGACGCCCTCGTTGATCACGCCAATTCTGTGAAAGGCGGGTTGGGCAGTGCCCTGGTCGTGGGCATGATCCCGACGATCGCCCCATTCCTGCTCCCGGATTTCTTGCGCGTCCTCGACGAACCGCAGGCTAGGGATGCCCCCCGCATCGTGGAGGAGAAGACCCACCACCTGGTGGATGCCCTTCGGCAGGGGCGCATCGACGTCGCGGTGTTGGGGCTTCCGTTTGAGGACGCCGGGCTGACCACGATTCCCCTCTACGAGGAGGAGTTCGTGGTGGTCGTCCCAGAAGGCCACCCGATGGCCGGTCGCCGCGACCTGCGCGTCTCCGACCTCGAAAAACTCGACCTCCTGCTTCTCGACGAGGGGCACTGTTTGCGGGACCAGGTGATGGACCTGTGCCGCAGGGTGAATATGAGCCATGACCCCCGGCTGGCGGTGACCCGGGCAACGAGTCTGTCCACCGTGGTTCACCTCGTTGCCGCCGGGCAGGGCGCGACCCTTGTTCCGCTGAGTGCGGTGCCCAGTGAGTGCCAGCGCCCGGGCATCGGCTTGGCGACCTTCCACCCCGAGGAGAAGGCGGCTGGCCGCACGGTGGGGATTGCCCACCGCTCCAGCAGCGTGCGTACCGAGGATTATGAGGAGCTCGGCCGCATCCTCTCTGAGTCCTTTGCAGCGGTGCAGGAAACCGCCCGGGCGGAGCTGGCCGCTAGCCTTGGTGAATAACCAGGCTGGCTAGGCGCACCTCTCCGGCTTCGTCGGTAGCGGCCAGGTCCACCATGCCCTCGAAGGCCCAGCCGTGGTCCTTCTCCGGGTCATCCAGAATCTGGCGCACCCGCCATTGGCCGGGCGCAGCCTCCGGGTTCTCGTCGATGAGCACCATTGAGTTGGAACGCGCGTCGGCGTCAACCCCCAGGTCCGCATACTCCTCGAAGTAATCGTCCATGGCGGCGGGCCAATCGGGGGCGTCCTCCAGGTAGGAATCCAGCTCCGCCAGCTGCTCCTCCTTCTCGAAGGCGAAGAGCTCCACGTGGCGGAACATGTGGTTGCGTACCATCCGCCGCAGTGCTCGCTTGTTGGCCGAGAGCGCGGAACTATCGGTGACCCCGAAGGCATGCTCCGTGACCTGCTCCTCGGTCAGCGGAGCATCCGGGTCGGAGAGGGTGGCCCACTCATCCAGCAGGGAGGAGTCCACCTGGCGGATGAGCTCGCCCAGCCACTCGATGATGTCCTCGAGCTCCTCCGTGCGGTAGCTCTGTGGCACCGAATGGTCCAGGGTGCGCCACGCGTCGGTGAGGTAGCGCAGCACCACGCCCTCGGAACGTCCCAAACGGTAGGTGGCGATGATGTCCGAGAAGGTCATGCCCTTTTCGATCATGTCGCGCAGAACGGACTTCGGGGAGATGTCGAAGTCCTTCGCCCAGGGGTTGGATTCGCAGAAGATGTCGAAGGCATTGTCGAGGGATTCGGCCAGCGGCTGCGGGTAGGTGACGTCCTCGAGGATGTTCATCCGCTCGGTGTAGTCGACGCCCTCCGCCTTGAGCGCGGCGAGCTCCTCATCGCGGGCTGCGCGTTGCTGGCCGCTGAGTACCTGGCGGGGATCGTCGAGAACCGCCTCGAAGGTGGAGATCACGTCCAGGGTGAACTCCGGGGACTCCGGGTCGAGCAGGTCTAGAGCAGCCAGCGCGAACGGGGCCAGCGGTTGGTTGAGCGCGAAGTCTCGCTGCAGTTCCTGGGTTAGCCGGGCGTCCTTCCCGGACGGCGTGTCCGCCGCGAACTCCTCGACCACCTCGGACCGAAGCAGGCCACGGTAGAGCTCGATCGTGGTGCGGATGTGAGAGTTCTGCTTCGCGCGGGTCTCGTGGCTGCTGCGGAGCAGACGCTTGAGGGCAGCAAAGGTCCATTCCTTGCGAGCGACGATGTTCAGCAGCATCGAGTTGCTCATCGTGAACTGGCTGACCAGCTCCTCTGGCTCCGCGGTGAGCAGGCGTTCGTACGTGGACTCGGACCAGGTGGTTCGGCCCTGTGGTGCGGACTTCTTGCGCAGCCGCTTGAGCTTCTTCGGGTCCGTCCCAGCGCGCTGGCGAAGCCGGAAGTTCTCGATCTCGTGTTCCGGCGCCTGGACGACGACGGTGCCTTCCGTGTCGTAGCCTGCGCGTCCTGCTCGTCCGGCGATCTGGTGGAACTCCCGGGACTTCAGGATGCGGTGGCGTTCGCCGTCGAACTTCGCTAGCTCCGTCATGAGCACCGAGCGGATCGGGACGTTGATTCCCACGCCCAGGGTGTCGGTGCCGCAGATGACGGTCAGCAGACCCTGCTGGGCGAGCTGTTCCACCAGGCGCCGGTATTTTGGCAGCAGGCCGGCGTGGTGGACACCAATCCCGCGGCGCAGCAGTTTGGATAGGGTCTTGCCGAAGCTGGTGGTGAACTTGAAGTTCCCGATCGCCTCGGCGATCGCCTTCTTCTTCTCTTCGCTGACCAAGCTCAGGCTCGTCAGCGCCTGGGCGCGCTCGATGGCCTCGCGCTGGGTGAAGTGTACGACGTAGACCGGGGCCTTGCCATCCTTGACTAGCTCCTCGATCGTCTCGTGCACCGGGGTATAGACGTAGTCGAAGCTCAGCGGAACCGGGCGGACGGAGCCAGAAACGTGGGTGCAGGGCCTGCCGGTGCGGTCGGTCAGATCCTTCTCCAGCCACGCAGTGTCTCCCAGCGTGGCGCTCATCAGCAGGAACTGGGCGTGGGGGAGTTCCAGGAGGGGCACCTGCCAGGCCCAGCCACGGTCGGGCTCGGAGTAGTAGTGGAACTCATCCATGACCACCTGGTCGACCTGCGCGTCCTTCCCGTCGCGCAACGCGATATTGGCGAGGATCTCGGCGGTGGCGCAGATGATGGGGGCACCACCATTGACGGTCGCATCACCGGTCATCATGCCCACATTCTCAGGGCCAAAGGTTGCGCAGAGGTCGAAGAACTTCTCGCTGACCAGGGCTTTGATTGGGGCGGTGTAGAAACTGCGCTGCCCGCGCGCCAGCGCCACGAAGTGGGCAGCCAGGGCCACCATCGACTTCCCGGACCCCGTGGGGGTCGCCAGGATGACGTGGTCCTGGGCGACCAACGCCGTGGCTGCCTCCTTCTGCGCCTCGTAGAGGCTGATCCCGCGGTCTTCCGTCCACCGCAGGAAGGACGCCAACACGGCGTCGTCAACGAGCCCTTCAGGGACCTCGTCGAGGTCGGGGAGTAGGTCGGCCAGCTGGGCAGCGATTCCCACTACTGTGAGTCTCCTTCATCGTCGTCGTGTGGGTCGTTGCTATGGGTGGGATCCGCCGGATCCTCCCCGCCGGCCGCGGAATCGGTATCCGCCGCGTCATTCATGCGGGCCAGGAATGCCTCGAACTCGGCGCCCAGCTCCTCGCCAGTAGGGATGTCCTGTCCTGGCTCGAGCAACGAACTCTTCTTCTTTCGAAGCCTACGGACTTCCTTGTCGTACTGCTGCTCGAGGGCCCCAACGACGGTAGCGATCTCGTGGGAATCCTCCGTCTGCTGTGCGAGCTGCTGCTGTACGCGCGACATATCCTTCTCCAGCGCCTTCAACGGCAGCTCGCGGTCGGCAAGGTCGCCGAAGGCCTTCAGCAGCGCGTAGCTTGCCTCCGGGTACTCTGAACCCGCGATGTAGTGCGGCACATGGGCCGTGAGCCCAATGGCGTCGAATCCCGCGGCAGACAGCTGCATCTCGGTCTCGAGCGCAGCAGCCCCCGGGATCACCAGCCGTGCGTCCCACGTGTGGTAATCCCGCACCAGGGACGGGTCCGAAGCGTGCGCGGAAATCACCAGCGGGCGGGTGTGCGGCACCGTCATCGGGGCAGCATAGAAGGAAATCGCCCGGGAGACATTCGCGCGCTGCGCCAACTCCATGATCGCGTGCCCGAATGCCTCCCACTTCAGGTCCGGCTCTGGGCCGGCGACCAGCAGGAACGGCCGGTCGTTGACGTCCTTGACGATGCGCACGTCCAGGCTGAGCTTGTCGGACTTAGTGATACGATTCTGGTCGATCGTGATGCTGGGGCGCCGTGCGCGGTAATCCAGTAGATCATCGAGGTTGAAGCTGGCGACAACCGAGCTATCCAGAGCCTCCAGGAGGTGATTTCCACTGACTGCGATGGCCTGGCCCGCATCGGCATAGCCCTGGAGCGCGATCAGCATCGGAATACCTTCGTCCGGCGAATCCGCCTCCAGCGGAACGGGATATTCCATCTCATACATGGTGTTCCGGGGACGGCGGCTAAAAGAATTGTCCTGAGGCATCGTCTTTGCGCTCCCTTTCTTTACAACGACTGCGGGGCAGCGGGCCGGAGATCTCGGCATTAACCGAGTTCAGGCCAGCCAAAACACGTGGCGGGCTCCGGCGTGGGGAAGTTATCCACAGTCCACTGCGTGTCCACAGGGTCCTGGCGGTTCTCCTCCGCAGACCAACGCTGCTGCGCTGGGGCTGACCGGGTGATCGAGCACACTTTGCTCATGAGATCACACGATTCACGTCATTCCAACCACAACGACCATCGCAATATTCCCCACGAGACAACCGCCGCGCAGGCCCCACCATCCGACAACAGGCTACGGGGCCGCCAAGGGCACAGCACAGCACCAGCTGGGCATCGCAGCATCTCCCTGGGAGCCGACCCCGGGGCTCTGCTCGCAGGCCTACCAGCCATGCTCGGTTTCACACCGCAGGACTCCTTGGTGCTCATCGGACTCCAACCGGTCAGCAAGGACGGGCCACCTCGAGGCAGCAACCCGGGTGACCGCGCCACCACACACGCCACCGTCACCTTTCAGGTAGGCCCCGTCGTGAGAGCCGACCTGGACGGCGATAGCACCGAGGAGGCCCTCGACACCTTCTGTGCCGCACTGGGGGCTCCCATCTCGGACACCGTGCCGACGGATCAATGCCCGCAGGCGATCATCCTCGTTATCGGTGGCACCCCGGCCCGCGCCGTCGACGTATTCACTGACACACGCACCCAACTCGCCCTGGCCGGAATCCCCGTGCACACCAGCCACTGGGCTCAGGAGATTGCAGACCACCAAGAGTGGGCGACATACGACCTCCACACACAACTATGGGTGGACGAGGGGGACCATCCCGGTACAAAGCGCCAACCCAGTAGCTCTCCACGCGGGGGTGACCAATGCCTTGAACTTCGCAGCTCGCGAGGACATGGAATGCTGGCTGGACCAGCAGGACCCACCCCTGGCAGGGCAGGCGGAACCGCAGTGTCTGGACACCGCCCTCCACCAACTATTGGCAAAAACAGAAGAGATACTCGACGGGTTCACCACGGTGGAGGATGCAATGGCAGACCTGGCGCTGCTGACCGCGATCGCCCGGCTCTGCGGCGAGCCCCGCAGCCAGGCCTTTCTCATCACCACATCAATCGGCATGCCCTCGCCCGTCATCCGCTCACTGCTCGCGG
Organism: Corynebacterium sp. UMB4614; assembly: GCF_030217065.1. Lineage (NCBI taxonomy): Bacteria > Bacillati > Actinomycetota > Actinomycetes > Mycobacteriales > Corynebacteriaceae > Corynebacterium > Corynebacterium sp. UMB4614. The sequence continues at coordinate 142,523 of NZ_JASONC010000002.1, read as the reverse complement.
CAACTGCGCGCCACACAGCCGGCGACGTGAGAAGCAATGTGCTTTACGTGCTCACCCAGGTACTCGTCGGGAATGGGGAAGGAGTGGTCGCATTTCACACCGCGCGCCGGGCAGTCTCCGAGGCGACCAGCGCCATGGGATGGAAGGATAACCAGGTGCTCGTCATAGCCCTGAAAACCGGCCTCGCGCTCCAGATCGTCAAGGATAAGGTCGCAATCGCCACAGGGGTCCTGAACGGGAAGAACCCGCGCGAACACGTCCCGGCCGACACGCGCGAGGCCTTCATGCGGGTGCTGGACTGGGATGCCCTTGAACACCTACGTCACCTGGACACCGAGGGAGGTGAGCTCGCGAAACCTTAGGGACGGGGAGCGGAGTGGGCCGCATCTCCCAGGGCGGAGGTAAACCGCCACGCGTCCGACACCACCGTCTTCAGGTCCGAGAGTTGCGGCTCCCAGCCCAGCTCAGCGATAGCCTTCGCACTCGAGGCGATGAGCACTGCTGGGTCTCCGGCGCGTCGTGGGGCCTCGATCGCCGGAATGTCGGCCCCGGTGACCTCCCGGCAGGTGTCGATGACCTCCCGGACGCTGAACCCGTCACCGCTACCAAGGTTGAAGATCCGGTGCTCGCCGGCCACGTTGGACGTCGCAGCGAGCACGTGGGCATCCGCGAGGTCCTTGATGTGGATGTAGTCGCGCACTGCTGTGCCGTCCTTGGTGGGCCAATCGGAGCCGAAGATGCTGATCGACTCGCGGTGGCCCAGAGCGACCTGCAGGACGATCGGGATCAGGTGGGTCTCCACCTCACGGTTCTCACCGAACTGCTGATAGGCGCCCGCGACGTTGAAGTAGCGCAGGCTCGTCGCTGCCAGTCCGTAAGCCTTGGCGTAGGAGGAGAGCATGTAGTCGATCGTCAGCTTCGAGGCACCGTAGGGGTTCGTCGGGGCCGTGGGCATATCCTCCGTGATAGGCACCTGCTCCGGTTCGCCGTAGCAGGCAGCGGTGGAGGAGAAGACGATGTTCTTCACTCCTGCTTCGCGCATCGCGTCCAGCAGCGTGAGGGTTGTGAGAACATTGTGGTGCCAGTAGGCATCCGGCTGCTCCACGGATTCGCCCACGAGCGAGCGCGCGGCGAAGTGGAAGACGGCAGCGAAATCGCCATCCGCCAAAACTTCGCTGGCCACATCCGCAATGTCGCCTTCCACGAAGTTGGCTTTGGGGTGGATCGCGGAGCGATTGCCGGTGCTCAAGTTATCCACGACGGTGACGTGGAACCCGTTTTCAACGAGGACGGCGGTGCATACGCTACCCACGTAGCCCGCACCACCGGTGACGAGGACGTTGCTGCCAGGTTCAATTGCGTTGTGTTCAGTCACTGTGGGGGCTTTCTTCAATTGAGGAATGCGAGGTCTGGCGGGGCCGGGAGGCGCTGAGGTGGTTAAGCGCCCGACACGTTGCGTACGCGGACCGCGTGCGCCAGCTCGCTGGGGATAGCGACCTCAGCGGATTCGCCACGCAGAATGAGGTGATCCTCAGTCGGGATGACGGAGACGGCGACACCTGGGAGAATGCCCGCCTCGCGCAGCCGCTTCATCAACGAGCCCTCGACCTGCACGATCTCGTTAAAGCTGGTGACCACGGCCTCGTGTTCCTCGCCGGTGGCCAGGTCGGCGGCGCGAACCGAATTCGGGTCTTCCGCCACGGCCGTCTGGGAGATATCCGTGCCGTCCGCCGCCTGTTCGGTCAGGAAATTCAGCCCCGGGATGGGGTTGCCGAAGGGGGAGGTGTCGTGCTCGTCGAGAACCTCAACGAGGCGCTGCTCGACCTCGTCACTCATGACGTGCTCCCAGCGGCAGGCCTCGTCGTGAACCTTGTCCCACGGCAGGCCGATCACGTCGGTCAGCAGGCGTTCGGCAAGGCGGTGCTTGCGCATCACGGCGGTCGCGAGTGCTCGACCCTCGTCGGAGAGCTTCAGGGAACGGTCCTTCTCAACGGAGAGCAGACCATCGCGCTCCATGCGGGCCACCGTCTGGCTCACCGTGGGGCCGGACTGCTCAAGCCGCTCAGCGATCCGGGCGCGCAGCGGCGGGATGCCCTCTTCCTCGAGCTCGTAAATCGTCCGGAGATACATCTCCGTGGTGTCTACTAGGTCACGCACCCTACTCGCCCTTTCTCACCTTTCGAGCTGATGGAAGCCTCGAAAAAATCAATGCCTCAACCATACATCCCCGGTCTTGGGGAGTGGCGCACTATACGGCGTATTCGCGGAGCTTGTCCGCGCGCTGGCCCTCCCGCAGCTTAGCCATGACCTCGCGCTCGATCTGGCGCACCCGCTCACGGGAGAGGCCGAACTGACGGCCGATCTGGTCCAACGTGCGGGGCAGGCCATCATCGAGGCCATAGCGCAGGGTGATGACATCCTGCTCTCGCTGCTCCAACGTGGCCAGCACGGAGCGGATGTCGGAGTGGCGCAGGCTGGCGACGACTGCAGCCTCGGCGTCCTCTGCCTCGGAGTCCTCGATGAAGTCGCCCAACGGGGCTTCCTCGTCGGTGCCGACGGGCATGTCGAGGCTCACCGGGTCGCGGGACTGCTTCATCAGCATCTCGATCCGGTCCTCCGGGATCCCCGACTCCTCAGCCAGCTCCTCGTACGTCGCCTCACGGCCCAGGTGCTGGTACATCTCGCGCTTGATGCGGGAGAGCTTATTGACCTGCTCCACCAGGTGCACCGGCAGGCGAATAGTGCGCGACTGGTCCGCCATGCCGCGGGTGATCGCCTGGCGGATCCACCAGGTGGCGTAAGTGGAGAACTTGAAGCCCTTCTTGTAATCGAACTTCTCCATCGCGCGGATGAGCCCCAGGTTGCCCTCCTGGATCAGGTCCAGCAGTGGCATGCCACGGCCCGTGTAGCGCTTGGCCAGCGAGACCACGAGGCGCAGATTAGCCTCAAGCAGGTGAGTACGTGCGGCCTTGCCTTCGCGTGCCAGGATCTTCACGTCGCGCTTCTTCGCACGAGTCAACGGCTCGCCGCTCTTGAGCAGCTGCTCCGCATACAGCCCGGCCTCAATGCGCTGGGAGAGTTCAACCTCGTCCTCAGCAGTCAGCAGGGCAGTCTTACCAATGCCGTTCAGGTAGACGCGGACGAGGTCGGCCGAAGGGTTCTCGTTATTGCCTCGGCGCCGACGGCGGTCAGTATTCTGCTCCGGCTGCGAGGCATCATCCTTGGCGGACGTCGCGCGGGCGGAATCACTGCCGCTGGTGGACTTGCTCATGCAGTTAGGTCTCCTCTTGAGCTCACGATGGGCATCCGACGGGGCGCTATTTTTGAGGCGCTAATACAACCAACGGCCAGAACCCGGTTTTTGTTCCCAGACCCAACTCCATGGTCGGGGCGAAGAACGCTTGCACCCCACAAACGGGGCTAGCTACCCCAAGCATCGCCGACCTAACACTCGACCAACACGGTATAAGGTCCCTCGTTGACTGAGCTGACCTGCATATCCGCCCCGAACTCGCCAGTTTCAACGTGGATCCCACGGTCCCGAAGCCCCTGGACGATGCTCTCAATCACCGGCTCAGCAGCCGGACCCGGCATCGCCTCTGACCAGCTGGGGCGCCGCCCCCGCTTCGTCTTGCCCATCAGGGTGAACTGGCTGACCACCAGCACGGAACCGCCCACCTCCTCAACCGACAGATCCCGTTGACCACCCCACGGCTCACCCGAGGCGGGGAACAACCGCAGCTCGGCGATCTTGCGCACCATCGTCTCCCAGGCGTCGGCGTCGTCGTCCTTGCCGCTGCCGATGAGGGCAAGCAACGCCGGACCGGAGACCTCGCCGACCCGACGGACCTCACCGGATTCATCCCGGACGTCGACGCTGGCCTGACTCACCGTGCTAATAACTGCCTTCATGGTCCTCCTCTTAACTTTCTGCCCAGTCGACCAGACCGCTCGGCAATACGATGCCGTGGCGCACAAGGTCGACGATGATCCCCAGCATCCTCTCCGCCAGGACTTCCTCATAATCTTCGCCTGCAGCAGCCAGGTCCTCGCCCTCGGCAGGCCCGGTCACAGCCGCATAGAGACCCAGCACATCCTCCAGGGCCAAGCCCTCCGGATTCAGACCCGCGAGAATCGACTCCACCGCGGCATCGATCTCATGCGTCCACGCCGGACCGTCTGTCCTGGCCAGGCGCAGACACAGCTCCCGGAACCCCTGCCCGGCCTCCGCATCGGCCTGCCGAACCAACTCGGTGGCCACCCCCGGGCGCACGGCAAAACGCTCGCCCAGGACATCCTCGGCGGAGACATCGGCCAGCCACTGACTACGGATGAACCACTCCGCCACGTCAGCACCCAGCGGGGTACCCGGCACCATGGTGTCGGGCAACTGCTCGACGGTGACCTCAGTGGGTCCATCAATCGCACGCAGGTGGGCGAAACCCAAGGCAATATGGCTGACCCCGTTCTCAGCCAGGTAGTGAAGCCATTGCCCGGCCTTCCGCCGGCCCGCCGGGGAGCGTGGGTCAATACCTTCGTCGCTCAGCCACGTCGTCACGTAGGTCTCCGGGTCCACGTATTCTCGCACGAGGCCGTAGGCACGCACCCCCTCCGTCGGCAGCCAACGCCCCATCTTCGACGCCACGGAATCCTCGGCGGACACCGCCCAAGAACACAGAATATGCGCCGTGCCGCCGGGGGTGAGATGCTCAGGAGCGTGGGAGATCACGAGCTCGGTCGCGCGGTCCAAGCCCAGCCCAGAATCGCGGTAAACATGCCCGACCTCCGGGGGCTGGACCACAAAAGGCGGATTCGACACGATGAGGTCGAAGCGCTCACCCGCCACGGGCTCGAACCAGGAACCCTCTCGCCACTCGATGCCGCTCGCGGGGGCTGCCTCAGCCGTGGAGAACTCGCCTCGTGCCTGACCCAGCTGAGCGCCATTGACCGCAGCGAAGTCCAATGCTCGGCCACTAATATCCGTCCCCACCACCTGCGCCTCGGGGTAGGCCAACTGCAAGGCCAGGCTCAGCGCCCCACCACCGCAACCCAGGTCCAGGATCCGCCGCGGGGAGGGTAGCCACGGATTGTCCGCCGGCGGGATCACCCGAAGCAACGACCGCGGAGCGTTACCCAGGCCCGGTACGTGATCGTCCGCGGTGGGCTCCTGCGGCCACAGGCCAGCGTCCGGATCCGACGCGAGCAGGAATTCTCCACTCAGGCCTGATGCATCGCCATCCGCATCACCGAACAGGCGAGGGAAAGAGTACGGGCGGATATCCACCCGCAACTGCAGCTCATCCGCACTGCCGGGCAGGGAGGTGATCAGGCGGGCGTCGATGGCACGTCGGGTGAGGTCTGTGCCGATGACTTCCTGCCACGTCGCAAGGGCAGCTGGTTCCCGTAAGACGAAGAGCTCCACCAGTTGTGCTGCGTTTGTGGCGTCTGGGGAGTCGCCCCGGCCATGGGTGCGGACCGCGCGCAGCGCTCCGGCAGGATTGGCGAGGTTGAGGGCGCGGAGACCGGGCTCGCCGAGGACGTCCTCGAGCAGGGTGGTGCTGAGTCCGCGTTCACGGGCAACGGCGAGCAGGCCACCGAGAGCCTCGCGGGCGGGCTGGGAGGTGAGCTGCATGCTGGAAGGGTGGGTTGTCACTGCGGGGTGTGCCTTCTTGTCTCGGTCGTGGTTGGGGAACGGGCTCTGCGTGCCGCCGGTACAGCATTGGTCTCGTCAAGGGCGCTGGGGAAGTCGCAAGCTGTACGCCCAGGTGATGGTCGGGCTAGTCCTCGGACTCGTGGTCGATGACGGGGTGGCGGTCGGTGGAGTCCACCTCGTTGGGCTCCAGCTGTCGCTGTGGGCTCGTTGCCTGGGAGAGCTGGGAATTGGCCATCGCCGCCCGGTTGGCCCGCACGAGGCCAGGCTTATAGACCTTTTCCGACTCCTTCGTGGCTTCCCCGGACTCGTTGGCGAGCATGACCGCAACCCAGGGCAGCGGAACACTGATGAACGCCACGATCGCACCCACAATGATGTTATTGGTGACCCACAGCAGGATCACGGCCAGGACAAGCACCGGGATGCGTGCAATCTGTAGCCCCAAATAGAGGCGACGCCGGTGGTGCCAGTCCTCCAGCTGCGACTTCCTCGCGTCGGTGATCCGATCGACCCGCTTGCCAGGGCGGCGGAAACGGCGCGCCCCGGTGGCTGAACTGCCCCGGGCGCGACCGGCACGTTTCTCTGCTGCTGACATACCGTCTACGGTAGTACGAGAGTCAACTGTGGGAAGCCCTCAGGGGCAAGATGGAGGATTGTGAGCGCCACGAGCACCAGCACGCTGGAACGTCCGAAGGTCGATGAGCAGGAGCAGACCCAGGACGACACCCCAAAGTTTTTCCACTACGTCAAGAAGGACCAGATCGTGGAGTCAGCGGTCATGGGCCGGTTGGTGGTTGCACTGTGCGGTGAGACCTTCCCGGTGACCAAGCAGGCAAAACCGGGCTCCCCGGTGTGCCCAGAGTGCGAGGAAATTTACCAGAGCCTGCGTAAGAAGTAGGTCCGATACAAGGTGAAAAGAACCCTCCGTGCCTGGCAGCAGGAGGCCCTGGACCTCTACCAGGAGCAGCAGCCACGGGACTTCCTTGCGGTCGCAACCCCGGGTGCCGGTAAGACCACCTTCGCCCTGACGCTGGCGTCGATGTTGCTGGAGAAACGCGTTGTCCAGCGACTCGTCATCGTGGTTCCCACCGAGCACCTGAAGGTCCAGTGGGCGCTCTCCGCCGCTGCCATGGGGATTGCTCTCGACGCTGAGTTTTCCAACTCTTCGCCGTTTAACAACTCCTTCGACGGCGTGGCCGTGACCTATGCCCAGGTTGGTATGAAGCCCACCAAGCACTATCAGGTAGCCACCGCCCAAAAGACCCTGGTGATCCTCGACGAGATCCACCACGCAGGTGACGCGAAGAGCTGGGGAGACGGCGTTCGCTTGGCCTATGCCCACGCTGAGCGCCGACTGGCGCTGACCGGTACCCCGTTCCGCTCCGACGATGCGCAAATCCCTTTCGTGGACTACATCGAGGTGCCGGGCACAGACGGCGCGCTGGAATCGCGTGCGGACTATACCTACGGCTACTCGGAGGCCCTGCGCGACGGCGTGGTTCGGCCGGTAGTCTTCATGGCCTACTCCGGCCACGCCCGGTGGCGTTCCAGCGCGGGCGAGGAGTTCGAGGCTCGGCTGGGTGAGACCCTCACCCCGGAGCAGACCGCCCGTGCGTGGCGGACGGCGCTGGACCCGAAGGGGGAGTGGATCCCCGCGGTCTTAAAGGCTGCTCATACCCGCCTGCTGAAGCTGCGCACCCACATCCCGGACGCCGGCGGTCTCGTCATCGCGACCGATAAGACGACCGCCCGCGCCTACGCCAAGATCCTGTCGACGATCAGCAGCACCCCGGTCACCGTCGTCCTTTCCGACGAGGTCGGTGCCTCCGACCGCATTAAGGAATTCTCCGCCAGCCAGGACGAATGGATGGTCGCGGTGCGCATGGTTTCGGAGGGCGTGGACGTGCCCCGCCTGGCGGTGGGTGTTTATGCCACGAGCGCTGCAACGCCGCTGTTCTTCGCCCAGGCGATCGGTCGTTTCGTCCGTTCCCGCCGTAAGGGCGAGTCCGCCAGCGTGTTCCTGCCCAGCGTGCCGGTGCTGTTGGACCTGGCGTCCAAGCTGGAAAAGCAGCGCAACCACGTGCTGGGCACACCGAAGAAGGACGAGGAAGGCTGGGATGATGAGCTGCTGGCCCAGGCTAATCGCGAGGAGAACGAGCCGGACGAGCTGACGACCTACGAGTCCATCGGCGCGGAGGCCGAGCTGGACTCCTTGATTTACGACGGCTCGACCTACGGCACGACCACCCTGGCCGGTTCCGCGGAGGAACAGGACTACCTTGGTCTTCCAGGCCTGTTGGATGCGGAGCAGATGCGCACCCTGTTGAAGCAGCGCCAGGCCGACCAGGTCGAGGCACGCGCCCGCGAAGCTGAGGAGCGCAAGCGTCGGGAGGCCGAAGAGCGTCGCAACGGCGGGGCTGCCGGTGGGATGAGCGGTGCAGAGGCGCACCGTCGCCGCGTGGCCAGCGAGGAGCTGCCGGCCCTGCGCAAGGAGCTCAACGCGCTGGTGAACATGACCGCGGCACGAACCGGTAGACCACAGGGGGCGATCCACAACGAGGCGCGCCGCAACTGCGGTGGCCCTCCGACGGCGTTGTGCACTGCTGAGCAGCTGCGAGACCGCATCGCCTACCTGCGCGACTGGTAGGCTATGCCCTCATGCCGGGTACACCGCAGCCCGGGAAGGGCTATTAGATAAATTCCGAGAAAGGATCGTTGAGGCGAGATGGCGAAGAAGAATCCAGCTGGTGGCCAGCCGGCCGTACCGGCCCGCGCACCCCAGGTAGCCAGCCGGATGTCGCTGGCCGCACTGATCCTGGGTGTGCTTGCCCTCCCGGCTGGCCTGCTCCCGCTGATCGGCATTTTCGTGGCGATGATTGCGCTGGTCGTGGCGATCGTTGCCCTCATCCGCGCGAACCGCCACGGCACGGCGCGAACCTACCCCATCGCAGGCCTCGTGCTCGCGATCCTCGCGATGGGTCTTGCGCTGATCACCACGAAGGTGGCCACCGAGTTTCCGGAACAGTGCCAGGGACTCAGCGACGAGGAGCTGACCCAGTGCGTCAAGGAGCACCGCGAAAACTAGGGGACAGATAGAGATAAAAACAACCGCCGGGTTTCCCGGCGGTTGTTTTCTTTTCCGGCCCCGCTAATGGCGGGCTCGGCGTGTGGGTTAGTCCAGGTAGTCCCGCAGAACCTGGGAGCGGGATGGGTGGCGCAGTTTGGACATCGTCTTCGACTCGATCTGTCGGATGCGCTCGCGGGTCACGCCGTAAACCTGGCCGATCTCGTCCAGGGTGCGCGGCATGCCGTCGGTCAGGCCGAAGCGGAGCTTCACCACGCCGGCCTCACGCTCGGACAGGGTGTGAAGGACGTCCTGCAGCTGATCCTGCAGCAGCGTGAAGGAGACCGCGTCTACCGCGATGACCGCCTCGGAGTCCTCGATGAAGTCTCCCAGCTGGGAATCGCCCTCGTCGCCGATGGTCTGGTCCAGGGAGATTGGCTCGCGCGCGTACTGCTGGATCTCCAGCACCTTGTCGACCGTGATGTCCATCTCGCGGGCGAGTTCCTCCGGGGTGGGCTCGCGACCAAGGTCCTGCAGCAGCTCGCGCTGAATGCGGCCGAGTTTGTTGATGACCTCCACCATGTGAACCGGGATGCGGATCGTGCGCGCCTGGTCAGCCATCGCGCGGGTGATCGCCTGGCGGATCCACCAGGTGGCGTAGGTGGAGAACTTATAGCCCTTGGAGTAGTCGAACTTCTCCACCGCGCGGATCAGGCCCAGGTTGCCCTCCTGGATCAGATCCAGGAAGGCCATGCCACGGCCGGTGTAGCGCTTGGCCAGGGAGACCACGAGGCGCAGGTTCGCCTCCAGCAGGTGGTTCTTCGCCTTGCGGCCGTCGCGGTCGATCTCGCGCAGGTCGCGACGGTTCATGGGGGAGAGGCGCTCGCCGGACTCCTTGATCTGCTTCAGCCGGTAGTTCGCGTACAGGCCAGCCTCGATGCGCTTGGCCAGCGAGACCTCCTGCTCTGCGTTCAGCAGCGCGACCTTACCGATTTGCTTCAGGTAGGCGCGGACGGAGTCTGCCGAGGCGGTCAGGGCTGCGTCGCGGCGGGCCTGGCGCAGGGCGGCGGACTCGTCCTCGTCCCACACGCTGTCGTCGCGACCGTCCTTCGAGGTCGAGGACTCCTCTTCGTCGTCGTCCTCGTCTTCTTCCTCGTCGTCGGCGTCGTCCTCATCCTCGAGGTCGTCGTCCAGATCCTCGTCGAGATCCTCATCCAGGTCCTCGTCGATGTCCTCCAGATCCGGTTCGACGTCGTGGTCGAACTCGTCGTCGACGTCCTTCGGATCCTCGCTGGCGGTGACCTCGGCGTCCTTACTCTTCGCCTCGATCTGCTCCTGCTTCTTCGCAGCAGCCGTCGCCTTGGTCGCCTTCCGTGCGGTCTTCTTGGCTGTCTTCTTCGCCGTCTTTTTAGCGGTCTTCTTAGCAGCCTTCTTGGCGGTCTTTTTCGCCGCCTTCTTCGCGACCTTGCGGGTAGTCTTCTTGGCCGCCTTCTTTGCGGTCTTCTTCGCGACCTTCTTCGGCTCTTCGGCTGCATCCTCCGACGGAGACGCCGCCGTGTCTGCGGTGGCAGCTGCAGCCGTGGTCTTCTTCGCGGCGGTGGCGCTCGTTACCTTACGGGCCGTGCGCTTGACCGCCTTACGGGCCGTCTTCTTGGCGACTTTCCGTGCAGCAGTGCCAGACGTCCCGCTTGCGTCCTGGACGCTATCACCGCTGGTGGTCGAGTCTTGAGAAGCCACAGAAGCCCTTTCGGTCGGGGATTGTTGCAACGTACGGGTGCGACCGCCGGGAAGAGCCGACGAGCGCGCTGTACGTTTAGGAAGGTCACCCGCTTGGGGGTTTTCCTACCAGTCGCTATCCAAACTACGTTTGCTCGCCGTTTCCTGGTGGATAGCGACCAGGAAACGACGCATTCAGTTCTACTCGCCAGCATACGTTCACCAACGAGTTCGTGTCGGTGGCGTACAACCGACCCGGTTCACCGGACGGTGTTCTACTGGGGGAGCAGTTTCTCTGAGCAGCTGAAAGGCTGCCTCTGGCGCTCAAGCGCCCAACGGCCGACCATTATAGCCAAGCTTTATTACTCATGCCGTCTAGGGGCGTAGGTCCCAGGCAGCGGCGAGCCCTGCTCCGATGACCCCGGCGCTATTGAAGTGGCGAGCGATGCTCACCCGGACCGAAGACTCCTCGAGGTTAAGCATCGGCAGCCACCGTTCTGCCTCGGCGGAAATTCCGCCACCGAGGATCAGCTCCTGGGGGCGCAGCAGTGCGACATAGGTATTGAGTACTGTGCTCAGCCGGGCCGCCCACTCGGGGAACGTGAGATTTTGGCGCGCCTTCACCGCGGCCGAGGCCCAATGCTCCGCAGCACTGGGGGAGCCGTCGTCGGTCAACACGGTCAGGTGACCCAGCTCGGTATTGGGGTACAGCCTCGCGCCGCGGAAGAGAGCAGAGCCGATCCCAGTGCCCAAGGTTAGGAAAAGCCGGCTGTATTCCGGGTCGGCCGTCTCGTCGGCGCTAAACGGGCCGCATTCAGAGATCCCAGCAGCGTCGGCGTCGTTGAGGAAGAACCACTCCACCTGGAGGGAGGAAGACCCCGATGTGCCACCCGATAACGCCTGTCGCAGGGCGTCGTCGAAAAGCGCAGCGGGACGGGTACCGACCCACGACGGTGCGATATTCGCTGCGGTGCGTGCCTCCTGGTTGGTGACCACGCTGGGAATGGCGACGCCGATCCGCAGCGCACGGAACCCGCCTGGGCTAGCAGGCGTGGTGAGCTCCGCGCCCACCTCCTGGGTGAGTACCTGCGTTGCGAGAGCTGCGGCGGCGCCAGCAACCCTCTCGGGCGTTGCCGGTTGGGGTGTAGGGGCGGTGAATCTTTCCCCGACGAGGCAGTGGGAGCGGGTGTCGACGAAGCCTGCTTTGATCGCGGACCCACCGACGTCGATTCCCACGGTGATTCCGGCCCATTCGGCGCTACTAGCCTGCTCGGTGCTCATGGGTCTGAATGCTACACATCAGTGGTATCTGTGGAGGCATGACCGAGACCTTGTTGCTTGATAAAACCACCACCGACCACGCTCCGGCGGTAATCTCCGGCGGGGCGAGCGTGCACGAGCTGCAAGCCGCGGCTGAAGAGGTCGCGGCACTCGCCGCTGCCTTGGTGTTGCGCACTCGTCGGGAACGCACCGATGGTGAGGCGGTGGCGGGCTCCATCATCGAGCTGATGGGTTCGGCGATGCCGGTGGCTCAGACCAAGTCTTCCGCAGTCGACCCCGTCACCGAAGCAGACCGCGGCGCGGAGACGTTCATCCGCGAGTGGCTGCATCACAGGTTCCCGCAGGCCACCGTGATCGGCGAGGAGGAGGGTGCGGATAGTTCCGCCCCCGCTGCAGGATCCTTGGGTGCCGATCCTGGGGACTCTGCAGGGCCAAGGCTGGAGTGGATCGTGGATCCGATCGACGGCACCGTCAATTTCGTCTACGGGATTCCCGCCTTCGCTGTGTCGGTGGCAGCTGCCCTCGACGGGGTGCCGGTAGCTGGCGCGGTCGTAGACGCCGCCCATGGCCATGTCTTCGGCGCCTGTGTCGGCGGCCCCGCGACAGTCGCTCCCGTTGATTTGAGGACCGAGGAGGCAGTCGTCGGTGAACGCCAGAACATCAGTCGGCAGGAGGCACGAAAGGACGCTGCACAGGCGCTCGTGGCGACCGGTTTTTCCTACGACGCTGAACGCCGTCAGCGGCAGGCACGCGTGCTGGGCGCCGTACTGCCCCACGTGCGGGACATCCGACGCCTGGGCTCCGCCGCGCTCGACCTCTGCATGGTGGCCAGCGGTCAGGTGGACGGCTACTACGAGCACGGGCTTAACGGGTGGGACTTCGCTGCCGGGGCGTTGATTGCTGCCCGGGCGGGCGCAACCGTGGTTACCCCCACGCTGAACTACACGGCGGAGAGCGGGCTGCCCATCATCGCTGGAGTGCCGGGGGTGCAGGAAGAACTCGAAAAAATGCTGCTGAGCCAGGGTGCAGGGGGTAGCATCGAGCAACTTTCTTTGCCCTGAGTATGGGGGAGGTGACAAGTGTGCACCTCATGGCCTAATATCCGCGTTCAGCACACATGAGGCGCCCTCGACTAGGGGCCGAATGGCTGCCGTGAAGAATGGGCTTGTGGCCCGCGATACGGCAGGTGGCGGGGATCCCGCCCAAGAACTGATGAGCATCATCCGAGGAGTGTGGGAGGACAACGATGGCCACGGACTACGATGCACCACGGCGAAGCGACGAGGAAGAGCTGGAGACCGATTCTCTCGAAGGCTTGAAGGCCGCTGAGAAGGCGGAGCCAGCGATCTCGGACACCGACGATGGCGAAATCGTGGAACCCTTCGAACTGCCGATGGAGGAAGTCTCCGGCGAGGAACTGTCCACCACGGTCACGCCAAAGCAGAACGACGAATTCACCTGCTCCGAGTGCTTCCTCGTGCAGCACCGCAGCCGTATCGGTGAGAAGATCAGCGATACCGAGTTCATCTGCATCGACTGCGCTTAAGACATAAAAAGACCCGGCCTGTGGGTGTAACACCGAGCAGACCGGGAGCGCGGAGGCGCTGGGAACCCTAGTAAATGGGCCTTCCCAGCGCCTCCAGCAGTTCCTGGGGGTTCTTGCTGGAGACCAGCCAGTAGGGGGTGGGATCCAACGGGTCATCGAGCACGAGCATCGCCATCGTCGGAATCCAGCCCTTGTGAATGACGAAAGCGGCAGGATCAAGCTGGCGTCCCAACGCAGCTTGCTTCGCGGTGGGCGGGATGACCAGCGTGCGGTCGACCACGGAGGCCGGTAGCTGGGCGTCTCCCGCGCGGATGATCCTGCCACCCTGGGAGTCTTCCACGACCTCGACCTTCGTGCGAGAAAGCGCGATGAGCCCCCAGGCCGCGAGGGCAGCCGCGATCACGCCCGCCACGATCGACCACCACCAGTCGCGTCCCATTTGAGCCTGCCAAGCGATGATAGCCACCACGCCGGCGGCGACGAGCCACCAGGACAGCGGAACGCGCTGGGTCTCGCTGTACAGCACCCGCGTGCCCGCCGCCTCGTCGGTCTTCGCCGGTGGGGTCGATGCTCCGTTCGCAGCGTCCATGACTCGCAGAGTGCTCCTCGTCTACATGTGGATCTTTACCCGGGCCCGGCCTCGCAGGCGGTGAGGCGCCATACCGAGCCGTTATTGGGTGGCAATTACCGGCCACCATCTTACCCACACACCACCAGGTGTTCCGAAGCCGCCGTGGCTCCCACCAAGGAGGAGACTTTCCTACAGCGGGCCAATAACGAGATGGGAACGACCTTGTAGAGTGGAGCCTCATGAGCAGCCCGTTGGAAATTTTTCAGATTGATCCATCTCTCCCGCTACCGAACCGGGCACACCCCGAAGATGCGGGCATCGATCTTTACTCCGCCGAGGACATCACCTTGAACCCCGGGCAGCGCAGCCTGGTGGGGACGGGCATTGCGATGGCGGTGCCGGTCGGCAAGGTTGGTCTGGTTCACCCGCGCAGCGGACTGGCGGTGAAGAAGGGATTGTCGATCGTTAATGCGCCCGGCACCATCGATGCGGGATATCGGGGGGAGGTCAAGGTCAACCTGATCAACCTTGACCCGCAAGAAACAATCAGCATCAGCCGGGGTGAACGCATCGCTCAGCTGCTCATTCAGGAGGTCAGCCTCTGCGACGTCGTGGCTGTGGACAGCATTGAGCAACTCGGGGAGACCGCCCGCGGAAGTGGTGGCCACGGCTCCACCGGCACGCGTTGATGCGGGGTCGGGCAGCTGGTCCCGATAGCCGATTGAGTTTAATTTCCAGCTTTTAAACCCCAACGGTGGCGCTAGCCAGCGCCGTGTTGGCAAGTGCGGAAGGAATGTTTAAAAAATGTGGCCATTTTCTAAGAAGAAAAACGAACCCAGCGGTGCAGATCCAAGCGCACCTCAGAGCCAGGCCGAGCAGGAGGTCTCCGACGCGACGGAAAACGCCGCAGGCGGACCGCTAGACGCTGACCAACCCGTCCAGGGTGAGGACTTTGGGCCCTTCGACGGGGACACGCTGGACTACCGTGAATACAATTTCAGCGATTTCGCCAAGGGCGGGCTCGACCTGGGGTCCATGATGATCCCGGTCCCACACGAGGCCGAGGTACAGGTGGAGATGGGCGATGATGGCCCGCAAATGCTCCACATCCTCACCCCCTTCGGCCGGGTCACCCCGGTGGCCTTCGCCGCCCCAACCACCGGCGAACTCTGGGATAACACGGTGCCTACCCTCATCGAGGGCATGGCAGCCGACGGGCTGGAGGCAACCACCGAGGAAGGCCCCTGGGGCGCGGAGATCGTTGCAGAGTCCGGTGAGGGCACACTCCGAGTTATTGGGGCGACCGGCCCGCGATGGATGCTGCGCATGACGCTCGCCGGCCCACAGGAGGCAGCTGAGCAGATGGCGGCGCTGGGCCGCGAGATCATCGCCCGCACCTTCGTTGTTCGCGGCACGGACCCAATCCCTGCCGGCGATCCGTTGCCGGTTCAGCTGCCGCAGGCCATGGTTGAGGAGCTGGCGCGACACCTGCAGGAGCAGCAGAATGCCCCGGCACAGCAGCAGGATCCCAACGAGGACGGCAATGACTAGCCCGGAGACCGTCACTCTGGATCTGGATCAACCCGGCCACCGAGGTGTGGTCATCGGCCAGCACGACGGACAGATCGTTTTTGTTCGTGGCGGGTTGCCCGGGGAGAAGGGGGTCGAGGTTGCGCTGGACCCGGCTAAAAAGAACGGCAAGCAAAGGTTCCGTACTGGTCAAGCGCTAGCTATTGACCAGCCGAGCCCGCACCGGGTGGCTGGGCAATGCGACGCTGCTGAGGCCGGAGCTGGTTGCTGCGACCTCGACTTCGTTGATGCCCACGGCTCCCTGGAATTTAAGCAGGCGGTGGTCATCGACCAGTTCCGCCGCCTCGCCAAGTTCGAGCTGCCGCAGGAATTCCTCGATGCTCATGTTCGCGCGACGAGCCTATGGCCTTTTACCCACTACCGCCACCGCGTACGCCTCGGCGTCGACGCGGAAGGGCAGGCCGGGTTGCGGAAGCCGAAGAGCAATGAGATCGTCCCGCTGGCTGAGGTGGAGTGCTCCCAATGGTTGCCCGGGCTGACCGACGGTGTTGCCGGGCTCAATCCCAGCCCACACAGCGAGGTTGTTGTGGGGGTCGGTCGCGACGGTAAGCGCTCCGTCGTGGAGCTCAAGAAGACCCGACGGGGCCGGAAACGCCGTGTTCTCGACGGCGATGGCGATGTGCTGCATTCGCACCTCGGCGTGAGCTGGAAGGTGCCGGTGGACGCGTTCTGGCAGTCTCACATCCAAGCCAGTGCCTATTACGCCCGCTGGGTCGCCGACCGGCTGAACGGGGAGCTGCACACCGTGTGGGATCTCTACGGTGGCTGCGGTGCTCTGTCCGCGGGCCTGCTGGGCTCCGCTCGCAATGTTGAGATTGTGGACGTCGCGAGCAGTGCAACTCGTGCTGGACAGGAAGCCTTCGCTGCAGCCCAGGAAGCTGGCTCAGAAGGGACGGACACGGCCGTTCGGTTCCGCAGCAGCGACGTCGGTGCGTGGCTGGAGGACCTCGAGGAGGTCGCGGACCTGGACGCCGTCGTTCTCGACCCGCCACGTACGGGGGCGGGGGCCGCCGTCATTCAGAACATCGCGCAGCACCGCCCACCGCGGGTGATTCACATCGGCTGCGACCCCGCCACGGCAGCCCGCGACGCGGGTCTGTGGCGAGACGCGGGTTATGAGTTGCGCGAGATGGAGATCGTCGACGCTTTCGGGTTGACCCATCACGTCGAAACACTGATGTACTTCGAGGCGGCGGGCGAATAACGCTGAAGGCGGTGTCCCCACTAAGATGGGGCCAGCGAATTCAATGTGGGATGGAGAGAAACTGAGTTCAATGGGAATCCTTGAAAATATTTCCTCACCAGCGGATCTGAAGATGCTCGATGAGGGCAAGCTGGATCAGCTGGCGCGGGAGATTCGGGAGTTTTTGATTGAAAAAGTTTCCGCGACCGGCGGACACTTGGGTCCGAACCTCGGTGTCGTCGAGCTGACGATGGCGCTGCACCGGGTCTTCGACTCGCCGTCCGACCCTCTGATCTTCGACACGGGACACCAGGCGTACGTGCACAAGATCCTCACGGGGCGCCGCGATCTCTTCGACACGCTGCGACAGAAGGACGGCCTGTCGGGCTACCCTGACCGCGCGGAAAGCCCGCATGACTGGACCGAGTCCTCCCACGCCTCGGCATCCCTTTCTTATGCCGACGGGCTGGCCAAGGCCTTCGAGCTCAGCGGCCAGTCTCACCGTCACGTCGCGGCTGTCGTTGGTGATGGGGCACTCACAGGTGGCATGTGCTGGGAGGCGCTGAACAACATCGCCACCGGCAAGAAGCGCTCGATCGTCATCGTCGTCAACGACAATGGGCGTTCCTACTCGCCGACCATCGGCGGGCTGGCGGAGAACCTCGCTGCACTTCGCTTGCAGCCTGCCTACGACAAGGTCATGGAGTCCGGGAAAAACACCCTCGGCCGCATGGGCTGGGTTGGGGACCGTGCATTCCAGCTGATTTCCGGTCTCAAGGAAGGGGTCAAGCACTCCATCCTCCCGCAGGAAATGTTCTCCGACCTGGGGCTGAAGTACATCGGTCCGGTTGATGGGCACGATATCGGCCAGGTGGAGAACGCACTGCGTTACGCCAAGGACTACGGTGGCCCCGTCATCGTCCACACGATCACCCACAAGGGCAAGGGCTTCGACCCTGCGGAGAACGACGAAGCTGATCAGATGCACGCCACGGGTGTGATCGACCCAGTCACCGGTGTGCCGAAGGAAGCCTCGAAGCCTGGCTGGACCCAGGTGTTCTCCTCCCACCTCATCGAGCAGGCGGGGGAGAGGGATGACGTCGTGGCGATCACCGCCGCGATGGCTGGCCCCACTGGACTCGCTGAGTTTGGTGAGGTCTTTCCGCAGCGCACCTTCGATGTCGGCATCGCAGAACAGCATGCCGTCACCTCCGCGGCTGGCCTTGCCTTGGGCGGCTTGCACCCGGTTGTTGCGGTGTATTCGACCTTCCTCAACCGCGCCTTCGACCAGATGCTGATGGATGTCGGTTTGCTGGGGCTGGGCGTGACCTTTGTGCTGGATCGCGCTGGCATTACCGGCCCAGATGGCGCAAGCCACAACGGTATGTGGGACATGTCCATCACCGGAATTGTGCCGGGGATTCATGTCGCTGCTCCTCGCGACGGAGCGCAACTGCGCTCGGCGCTGGACCGGTGCCTCGATGTTGACGACGCCCCCACCGTCGTGCGCTTCCCGAAGGGCAGCGTTCCGGCAGACATTCCTGCTCTGCGGCAGGAGGAGAGCTACGACGTCCTGTTTGAGCACCGCACCGCTGACCAAGGCGACGCAAAGAAGCTGCTGGTGATTAACTACGGCGCGCTCGTGGGGCAGTCCCGGGCGGCAGCTGAGGCGGCCAAGGCAAAGGGCTGGGAGTCTGCGGTCGTGGATCCACACTGGGT
This sequence comes from Corynebacterium sp. UMB4614, assembly GCF_030217065.1. Classification (NCBI taxonomy): domain Bacteria; kingdom Bacillati; phylum Actinomycetota; class Actinomycetes; order Mycobacteriales; family Corynebacteriaceae; genus Corynebacterium; species Corynebacterium sp. UMB4614. The sequence continues at coordinate 124,200 of NZ_JASONC010000002.1, read as the reverse complement.
CTACCCGGTCTCCGAGGAGCTCGTCGAGCTCGCCAGCGATGCCGACCTAGTGGTGACGGTCGAGGATAACGGTATCCACGGCGGGGCTGGCTCTGCGCTACAGGCGGCATTGAGCGCTGCAGAGGTTAATACACCGGTGCGTTTGCTCGCGGTGCCACAGGAGTACCTGGCGCACGCATCGCGGGGAGAAGTGCTCGAGGAAGTGGGCCTCGATGTGGCATCCGTGGAGGAGCGCGTGACGGGGTGGCTCGACCGCTTCTAGTGGCTTTTACCCCCTGTTCACCCGCCAACGGGGGTAATTAGAAACAATAATGTTGCCTAATTCCGCGAAGGGCTCAATTTAGGCTTGCCTATCTTCACTGTCTTTGACAGTATCTAGGGGGACTTAGGGCAAGCTAACCTTGCTTGTTCGGTCAACTTTCGGAATAATACCGGCCGTGTCTCCCTGCAGAGGCGGACCGGGACGAACTAGGAAGAGCAAAAGATTGAAGATCTCCCACGCACTCGTTGCAGCAGCTGCCGGATTCTCTCTGATCCTCACGGGCTGCGCAGCCGAGGACAACTCCGCCGAGAATAACTCCGCGTCCAGCCAGCAGAATAACGCGGATCGCACCTACACCCTCGAGGCCGAAAATGGCACCGTCGAGCTGAAGTCCGAGCCGAAGCGCATCGTCGTCCTCGACTACGCTTCCCTCGATACCCTGGCTGCGCTGGGAGAGAAGGACCGCGTCGTGTCCACCGCCAAGGCTGCCACCATGCCGAAGGCTGCAGAGGGGATCGAGGCTAACGCCGGTTCTCTGAAGGAGCCGGACATGGAGGCCATCGCCGCAGCAGATCCGGATCTGATCCTCATCGGCGGACGTCAGGCGAAGATGCTCAAGGAGTTCGAGAAGATCGCTCCGACCGCGAACATGACGATCAACTACGATCACTACACGATCGAGAGCAATCTGGAGCGCGTCGAGGCCCTGGGCAAGCTCTTCGGCAAGGAGGCCGAAGCGAAGGAAAAGGCTGACGAGATCCGCGATCGAGTGAAGAAGATTGCCGACTCTGTTCCGGCCGATAAGAAGGAAGCTGCAGTCCTGATGACCAGTGGCGGCGAGATCAGCCTCTACGGTGCGGATTCCCGCTTCGGCCTGGTCTTCAACGACCTCGGCTTCACCCCGGCAGGCGACATCAAGAGCGATAGCGCCCACGGTGAGAACGCTTCCTTCGAGCTGCTGAAGAAGATCAACCCGAAGACCATGTTCGTCATCGACCGTGACGCAGCCATCGGTCAGGAGGGTCACTCCGCTAAGGCCACCCTCGACAACGAGCTGGTCAAGCAGACGGATGCGGCCAAGGAGGACCGGATCTACATGCTGAGCGGTGCTGATTGGTACCTCAACGGTGGCGGTATCGCCGGCATGAACACCATGCTCGATGATATCGAGCAGGCACTCTAATAAAACAACAACCGCGCCACGGGCACCCGGGGCGCGGTTCAATCACGTAACAAGCGAGCGAGACTGTAGTAGGAGAGTAGCGAGCAGATGGGTACCAACGGTTCCGTGAGCACCCTAACGAGGCAGGCAGGGGCTCCCTTGTCACGCGCCCCGCAGACCTCGTACCGGGGTCAGGTCGGTGCTCAGCGCGCCGCTGCCGACACCGCTGCGGGGAGCAATTCCGCAGCAACGGCCGAATCCGCAGATCGGAAAACGCCTCGGTCGCGCGGCCCCGTCTATGCCATGATCCTCGCGGGCGTTCTCGTTCTACTCTCGCTGCTCAGCCTGATGCTGGGGGCTGCGGATGCGGATTCCTCGGTTGTCGCAGTTTCCCGTATCCCGCGCACTCTCGCTGCCTTGCTGGCCGGATCCGCGTTGGCCATGGGCGGGCTGATTATGCAACTGCTGGCACGCAACCGCTTCGTCGAAGCCTCTACCGTCGGCTCCACGGAGTCCGCGATGGCAGGACTGCTGGCCATCGCGCTACTGCTCCCCGGTGCCCCGATGTGGGCGAAGCTCGGGATGGCCAGCCTCACCGCGCTCATCGGCACGATCGGATTCCTGTTTATCGTGTCCCGCATCAAGGTGCGAACCGGGTTCACGGTTCCGCTGGTCGGTATCATTTACGGTGGCATTATTGGCGCCGCCACCACGTTTTTTGCATACTCCTTCGACCTGCTGCAGAGCCTCGGTGCGTGGCAGCTCGGATCCTTCGCAGGTGTGCTCCGTGGCCGCTACGAGCTCCTCTGGCTCGTTGCAGTGCTCGCCCTCGCAGCCTATGTCCTCGCTGACCGGTTGACTCTGCTCGGCCTGGGCCACGACCTGGCTAAGGGAGTGGGAGTCCGCGTCAAGCTCGTCGAGTACTCTGCCATAGTCATCGTGGCTGTCATCGCGGCTGTCACCGTCACCGTCGTGGGTGCTATCCCGTTCATCGGGCTGATCGTCCCGAACCTGGTTCGCGCACGCATTGGTGACAACGCCCGCAAGGCACTGCCTTGGGTCGCGGCCTGCGGCGCAGTCATGACGCTGGGCGGGGACATTCTGAGCCGCGTCATCCGTTACCCATACGAAATCCCGGTGGGTACCGTTCTTGGCGTGCTGGGTGCTGCCGTATTCCTCTACATCTTGATTCGTGGGGCTCGCATCCAGAACTCAACGAAGCCAAAGCTGTTCCGTCGCGCTCGTCGCGGCTAACGATAGTAAGGAAAGGTTAGCTTTTGCTGGGACGCGTGACACACGCATCGAGCACGAAGCGGGATGATTCGAAAAGGCCACGGCGCACGTTCGTGGCGGTACTCCTCATTACCGTAGCGCTGCTAGGCCTGTTCATCTTGTGGCAGCTTCCCCGCGCCTGGGGTTTTGTACTGCCCATGCGGTTGACCACCGTCGGCGCGCTCGCTGTGGCCGGGATTACCGCTGGCGTATCCACCGTGGTCTTTCACACACTGACCCGGAACCATATTTTGACCCCGGGCCTGATCGGTTTCGATTCAATTTATGTGCTGATCAACACGCTGATCGTGTTTTTCCTCGGCAGTAGTGCGCTGAGTGGAATGCACCCCATCGCGGGCTTCGTGCTGAATACGGTGATCATGGTCGTTTTTGCCGTAGTCGTGTTCAGCCCCCTGGTGACATCGACGACGATGACCCTGGACGTTCTGCTGCTCATTGGTGTGGTGTGCGGGATCTTCTTTAAGTCGCTGGCCGGACTTCTGCAGAAGATGATCGACCCCAATGAGTACCAGGTGCTGCAGGATGCCTTCTTTGCATCCTTCACCGGTATCGACCGGCCGCTGCTGGTCTTTACACTGCTGGTGACGATCGTTGTCTGCGCCTGGATCTGGCATAAACGCCATGTGCTCGATGTCATGGCGCTGGGGCAAGAGACGTCAATTGGCCTGGGCGTGGGGTACCGCAAGGAAAGCCTGCTCCTGCTCGCTGCGATCACCATCCTGGTAGCAGCCTCCACCGCGCTGGTCGGCCCGATCCTGTTCTTAGGGCTCATTGTCGCGCACCTGGCTTACCGGGCGACGGGCACGACCCGGCATACCTGGACCCTCCCGGTTGCTGCTCTGTTCGGCGTTTCCTCCCTCGTGGGCGCGCAGTTTATTCTGGGCCAGATTCTTGGCTACGGCACCACCGTCTCCGTGCTGATTGAATTTGTGGGCGGTATTTTGTTCCTGTTCCTGCTCTTGCGGAAGGAGAAACTCAAGTGATTGAGACCAAGCAACTCAGCAAACGCTACGGTGATTCGCTGGTTCTGGATCACGTCGACCTTCGTATCCCCGAGGGCGGAGTCACCAGCATTATCGGAGCCAACGGAGCAGGAAAATCCACCCTGCTGACTGCGATCGCGCGCCTGATCGACGCCGACGGTGGCACCGCGGAGGTCGCGGGAATGGACGTATACGCCACGGACACCCGAGAGCTCGCGAAGATTCTCGCGGTCCTCCGGCAGGAAAACCACACCTTGAGCCGAATTCGGGTGAGGGAGCTGGTGGCTTTCGGACGCTTCCCGCATTCCCGTGGCCGACTCACGGCCGAGTGCGAAGAAGCCGTCGATGCGGCGATTGAGTCGATGGAACTCGGTGAGATCGCCGATAAGTTCATCGACGAGCTCTCCGGCGGACAGCGCCAGCGCGCCTTCGTTGCGATGGTGCTCGCCCAGGACACCGAATACATCCTGCTGGACGAGCCGCTGAACAACCTCGACATGAAGCACTCCGTGTCGATGATGCGCACGATTAAGGCTGCCGCCCACGAGCAGGGCCGCACCGTCGTCATCGTCATTCACGACATCAACATGGCCGCTGCGTTCTCCGACCGGCTTGTTGCAATGAAGAACGGCAAGGTCCACACCACGGGGACGCCGGAGGAAGTCATGACCGAGGAGACGCTCAGCAGCCTCTATGACTTTCCCGTTCAGGTCGAGCGGATCCACGGTCGACCGACCGCCATCTACTACTAGAGGCAGATGGGATAAAACCAACCCCGGCCTTGCAGCGATAACCTGCAGGGGCCGGGGTTGAATATTTGCATTCGCGCCGCCTGTCGACGCGAACAGAACGAGCGTGAGGTGAGCCTAGAAGCGCGGCAGCTGCGAGACACCCTCCGGCGGAAGGCCAGCGACGTTCGCCAAGACATTCGCGAAGGCCTGGACGTGGCCTTCCAGATCAACGCCTGTCGCGGTCCAGGACGCACGCATCTCCAGCTGGAAGGCGCGCGGTGGCCCACCGATCTCGCCGTAGCGTACGGAGGCCGTGGAGGTGACGGTGCCACCGAGGTCGGAGTACTCGGCACCAGGGCCACCAAGCTCCTCGGTAAGCCAGTCCCACGCGACCTCGGGCAGCAGCGGGTCGGACGCGACGTCGGCGTCCATATCTGCCTGGATATAGGCGACCATGCGCATCTTGGCTCCCTGCCACGGCTCCTCGCCGTGCGGGTCGTGGAGAAGAATGAGCCGGCCGAAGGCATCCCCGGCGGCCACCGTGCCATCTGGCTCTTCCTGCGAGGCAATTCGGTCGGCCAGATTCACCTGGCTGATCTCCAGGCCGATCGCGTGGCTGAGTGGCGCGAGGTTACGCGGTGGCCGAATCTCCGCGATGGTGATGCCCGAGCGCAGGGGTGCCTCCGACATCGACTTCACGGCGTGCTCGAAATACTCCGGCGTCTGTTCAGGCTCCGCCTCGGGGGTGCGGACGCCGAGCGCGGTTGCTCCCGGGCGCTGGTGATTGTCTTTCGCGTTGTTCAGCTCATTCACAATGTCTAAACCTAGCCTTTAAGGTTTTTGGTGGGGGTTGCCACGCCGAGGGAAGCCCAAGAAGACCGCCATTACCACCTGCCGGTTATTTGGGGATAGCTGGCATAATGGGAGCCATGACTAATGAGTTGTTGACGCCCGATCTCGCTGCAGCCTCTGCCGCCCGACGCGCCGATGCGGACGCCCCGTATCTGGCGGCGGTGCGTGGCGAGAAGCCATCCCGCCGACCTGTGTGGATGATGCGCCAGGCCGGCCGCTCCCTGCCGGAATACCGCAAGGTTCGCGAGGGCATTCCGATGCTGGATTCCTGTTTCATGCCGGATCTGCTCGCTGAGATCACCATGCAGCCCGTCGTCCGCCACGATGCTGACGCAGCGATCCTGTTCAGCGACATCGTTGTCCCACTGAAGGCCGCCGGGATGGACGTCGAGATCGTTGCTGGGCGCGGTCCAGTCATGGGGGAGGCGGTGCGAACCGCCGAGCAGATCGCGAACATCCCGGACCTCGAGCCCGACCAGCTCGGCCCGATCGTGGAGGGCATCGGGCAGATCCTCGAGCGCCTGCGCACGGACCAGGTACTCATTGGCTTTGCGGGAGCTCCGTTCACGGTGGCTAGCTACTTGATCGAGGGTGGGCCGTCGAAGAACCATGAGGTCACCAAGGCGATGATGTACGCCGAGCCACAGTTGTGGCACGCGCTCATGGAAAAGCTCAGCCCGATGATCGCGCACTTCCTTCAGGCCCAGATCGAGGCCGGTGTGGACGCGATCCAGCTTTTCGACTCCTGGGCAGGCTTCCTCACCGCCCGCGACTACCGGGAGTACGTCGCCCCGTATTCCCAGAAGATCCTCGATGCAGTGCGACCGTACGGTATCCCAATGACGCACTTCGGCGTCGGCACTGGCGAGTTGCTGGTCGACCTGGCGAAGGTTGGCCCGGATGTGGTGGGTGTGGACTGGCGCGTGCCAATGAACGTCGCCGCGAAGCGGGTGCAGGAGGCGCTGCCTGACCAGACCCCGAAGGCTTATCAGGGAAACCTCGACCCGGCGGTGCTCTTTGCAGGCCGTGACGTGATCCGCGAGCACGTGCAGCGGATCGCCGCCGAGGCCGACGAGGCCATCGAATTGGGCTATTCCCGCGGCCACATCTTTAACCTTGGCCACGGAGTGATGCCACACACGGACGCCGACGCCATCACCGCAGCCTTCGAGGAGGTTCACAACTCATGACCACGGCGCGAAAGCCACGCATTGCCGTTATCGGCGGCGGGATCGCCGGAGTCAGCGCGGTCTGGCAGCTGCGCCAACAGCTCGGGGATCGCGCCCAGCTGATGCTCGCCGAGGCCTACGGACGCCTGGGCGGGAAGCTAAAGACGGTGCGCTTTTCCACCGGCCCCGTGGATATGGGCGCCGAGGCGTTCCTGAGCTTCGACCAGCCATTCATGGAACTGATCGACAAGCTGGGAATGAGCTCCGAGCTACGCACCCCCTCTACGGCGCGCTCGTCCTTCCTGGTGGATGGCAAGTTCGTTGACATCCCGCGGGAGACCCTGATGGGCATTCCTGTCTCGGCTGCTGCGGTGTCCGAGATCCTCAGCCCTGCGGAAGCTGCCCGGCTGGATGCCGAGCGCGATGGCCAGCGGATGACGTGGAACGCGGGCGACGACACCACCGTGGGCGCGCTCGTTGAGGCCCGGTTGGGCAAGGCTGTGGTGGATAAGCTGGTCTCCCCGCTTCTGGGTGGGGTGTACTCCTGCAGCGCCTACGATCTCGGTGTGCGGGCAACCCTGCCGCAGCTGGCGGCGGCACTGGATCGCGCAGGTGAGGGATGGCAGGGCTTCTTCCTGCTCGACGTGGTGGAAGATCTGCTGGCGAAGCGACGGGCCACTGCGGTGGGCGGTGGGGGATCACCGTTCCGCTCTTTCGACAAGGGCTACCGCAGCCTGATCGAGGAGATGATGCGTCAGGCCGACCCCGAGCTGATCCTGAACTCCGCTGTCGAGTCTCTCGGCCGGACCTCGGATGGCCGGTGGGTGATTGATCCACTGGGGACGGTGGACGCCGTCGTTGTCGCGACCTCCGCGCCGACCGCGTCCGTCATCTTGGAGGACGCTGCGCCGGTGGCAGCGGAGGTATTGGGCAGCGTGGAGCTCTCGAGCTCTGCGGTGGTGGGCATGCGTTTTGCCTCTGACCACGGTATTCCCGAGCGCTCCGGCGTGCTGCTGGGGCCCAACTCGGGCACCGCGGCGAAAGCCTTCACCTTCAGCTCCAAGAAGTGGCCGCACCTCGCCCAGGGCGGTGGGGCCTTCGTCCGCGCCTCCTTCGGCACCAAGGACGAGCCCTGGTACGTCGACGCTAGTGATCGGGCTCTGTTGGCTTACGCTCTGGAGGACCTGGAGCGGGTTACGGGCGAGCGGAAGACGCCGGAGGAGATCTTCGTGCAGCGATGGCATGGCGGGATCCCGTGCTACGGGGTTAAGCACGCCGAGAAGATGTCGCAGGTGCTGGATGACGTAGCCGGGGTGCCACGTCTCGCGGTCGCTGGTTCGATGCTCCGCGGCGTCGGGGTGCCAGCTACCGTTGCGACCGGGATCGCTGCGGCAGATAAGATCATTGCCGACTTGGGTTAGGGCCCACGCTGCGCGTTAGCAGTGAGCGACTAAAGCCGGGTGCAGCTCCTGAGGATGGGGCTGCACCCGGCTTTTTCTTCGGGGAGTGGTTGGGCTAAAGCTGGCGGGGCTCGAGGGTCATCGCGATGCTATTGATGCAGTAGCGCAGGTCGGTGGGCGTATCGTAGCCTTCGCCCTCAAAGACGTGTCCCAGGTGGCCGTGGCAGGTCGCGCAGAGAACCTCTACGCGGCGCATGCCGAGGCTCAGATCTTCTCGCAGCACAACCGCATCGCTATCAGCTGGGTCGAAGAAGCTCGGCCAGCCGCAACCAGAGTGGAATTTCTCCGAGGAACGGAAGAGCTCGGAGCCACAGCCGCGGCAACGGTAGACACCCTCGGTTTCGGTATCGACGTACTCGCCGGTGTGGGGGCGCTCGGTGCCAGCCAGTCGCAGCACCTGAAACTCTTCGGGATTGAGGCGCTGGCGCCACTGCTCGTTAGTAAGATTCTGGAAATCTTCGGTCATTGGAAAACTATTCACCTTCCCAGGCTTGGGTTTTGTTCTCTTCCGCTGGCTTGCGATGCCGTCCACCGGAGATGGACGGGGTGGAGCGGTTGAGGAACCAGATCAGCGCGCTGATCGAGATGCTGATGAGCAGCAGCATCCAGCCTACGGTGCCGCGCAGAGTTTCGAAGATTCGCCCGGCCCAGAACCATTGATCCGAGTACCAGCTGTCGATGGCCAGGCACAGGTAGACGCCCAGCCACGCGACTGGATTATGCATTGTCGATCGGCGGAGGAATGCCGTGAAGAGCAGCGGCACGATGAGCAGTGAATAGTACATCTGCCCGAGGGAACTGACGAGGAACACCCCGATCAGCAGCAGCGAGGAGGTGGTGAATGCCCACATCGCGCGATCCCCGGGCCGGGTGGAGTTGCGCCACGGCAGCAGGGTAAATGCGCCGATGAGTACGAGGACGGCGGCGAGAATGCGCCAGAACCAAATCGTTGCGGTGCTGGCCCCGAAGTACACGCCGACACCGACGATCGAGGAGTTCGCGAAGTCACGGACCTCGCCGAGGTAGGGCACAAGATGATCGACGAAGCCCTGGGGTTCAGCCATCAACACCCACCCCACAACGTTGCAGACGATAGGCAGAAGGAGGGCCGCAGCCAGGCTTAGCCACTGACGTCGAAAGAAGGGAAGAAACAGCAAGACGACGAACTGTGGCTTGATCGTGATTGCGAGTCCCAACGCGAGCCCGCTGCACACCTGGGAGGTGGTGCCTTCTCGCAGGAGGAAGTACAGGCACAGCGTGGCGAGGAGTAGGAGCACTCCGTTGATATTGGCGAAGAGCAGGTTGTTCTTGACAGCCTCGGTGTTGAATACGGCGATGATGCTCAGTGGCCATAGCGCGCCGGAAAGGGAACCCAGCCAGGTCTTAGACCAGCCGCGGGCAGTGTAGATGATGTGGCTGAGGATCCCAAGGGCAATCACGATCGCGATGGCGTTGCCGAAGATATACAGCGCCCGCGCCGCTTCAAAACTGCCGAGGGCTGACAGCGGGCTCAGCAGCATCGTCCCGCCCGGGAGGTAGAGATAGTGCGGGTCGGTGGTGGTGTAGTCCTCGGAGTACACCGGAACGCCCGACCAGAAGCGGTTGATGGCTTCCCATACTGTTGTGAAGTCGTCCGTCGTGCCGCTCTCGTAGGAAGCCCAGATCTTATGCAGGGCGGTGAGGATCGCCAGCGGCCACAGTGCCCAACTCACCCATGGAAAGCGTTCATCGAAGCGGGTGGTCCTAGCGCTGACGCGACGAGGCTCGTCCCGGGTTGGATTCGCGGAGGCAGGCGCTGGGGAAGAGGCAGAGTGGCTCATGGTGTCTTCGAGAATATCGTGGGGATATGAGAAAAGAGGCAACAGTGTGAATACTGCTGCCTCTTCATCTTTGGAGCGGATGACGAGACTCGAACTCGCGACCCTCACCTTGGCAAGGTGATGCGCTACCAACTGCGCTACATCCGCGTGCGAATCCACTGTAATAGTGAACTCACCGTGCGCGATACTGGGATCGAACCAGTGACCCCTTCCGTGTCGGGGAAGTGCTCTACCGCTGAGCTAATCGCGCTAGCTTTCAAGTTCAGCCTCGGGGGCGAACTGAGAGGTGGAAACGGGAATCGAACCCGTGTAGACGGTTTTGCAGACCGTTGCCTAAGCCACTCAGCCATTCCACCGTGGCGTGAAACCCGCCTGATGTGGTGATCCTCCACGTGAAGCGGAGAATACCTGGAGCGGATGACGAGACTCGAACTCGCGACCCTCACCTTGGCAAGGTGATGCGCTACCAACTGCGCTACATCCGCGTGCGAATCCACTGTAATAGTGAACTCACCGTGCGCGATACTGGGATCGAACCAGTGACCCCTTCCGTGTCGGGGAAGTGCTCTACCGCTGAGCTAATCGCGCGGTCCTCTAAAATAAGAGTGGAGCGGATGACGAGACTCGAACTCGCGACCCTCACCTTGGCAAGGTGATGCGCTACCAACTGCGCTACATCCGCATCGCAACATAGTTTCACCGAGAACCTGTGGTTCACCGGCTGCACGCTGTGCTGCAGCACTAAACGATAGTCAATCGTGTCCGAAGCGACAAATCGCCAGGTGTAGGGCTGAAAATCAGGTCGTTTTAAAGTCACCTCGTTGTTATTTGTCCGTCATTCTTTCTTGGGTGGGGGGCGGACGGGGCGCCTGGTGTCGACCTTTCGGGAGGTGGTGCTCTTGGGGTGGTCACTAGGGGTCGAGGCGTATTGTGCCGAATATGTCTTGTGGCCTGCAGGTTTTGGAAAAGGCTGTAGCGCTCAGCTAAATTATCTCCTGCAAGGTCCTATAGCTCAGTGGGAGAGCACTTCGTTCACACCGAAGGGGTCACTGGTTCAATCCCAGTTAGGACCACGGTTATTAAGGGGCCGGTCGGCAACGACCGGTCCCTTTTTCGTATCGGGCATCCCCGTTCTAGTTGGGTGGCCGACGGCTTCAGCTAATCACTGAAAGTCCCTCTGGGGAGGAGCGGCGGCGCGTGACGTGGGGGTGCGGGCTCGGGGGGTATGCTCGGGCGGAGTGAAGTTCGCGGGAACTTAATCGAGCGATCGTCCGACTATCTATATCGGACCCGAACATCAATGGAAGGTGAAGATGCAGTTGTGGTTTGCTGACGCACACAAGCTCCGGTCCCGGATTGCGGGCCTCGTGGCGGCACTCGTTACGGGGATTGCGATGCTGGGGGCCGGCGTTGGCCCGGCGGCAGCGCACGACCTCGTGGTTGAATCCACGCCGAAGCAGGGGTCGAAAATCCAGGAGCCGGTCAAGGAAATCTCCTTGACGTTCTCGGGTGTTCCGAAGGAGGGATTTAACCGTATCGCACTGTCCCGCGATGGGCAGGTTCTCTTCACAGGGGAGCCCGATGCGGATGGTCGAGTTTTGAGTATCGATGTCTCGGATGATGTGGACTGGCAGCCCGGTGAGTACACCGTGGGCTATCAGATCACCTCTTCGGATGGCCACGCTACTCGCGGCTCGCTGCAGTTCCAATACGGGGACACCGAGTCTTCGGATTCCAGCTCTTCCGAGCAGTCGGAGGAATCCGAGTCTGAGGGGCTGGGCGTGCCTACCTGGATTTTCGGCGTAACCAGTATTGTTGTTATTGCAGGAGCTCTCGTTCTTGCCATCGCACGGTGGCGGGATATCTCCAAGTAGTTTGGGGCGTCTGTCTGCGGCGCGAGCCGCGGCAGGGACGAAGAGAGCACGAGAAACATCAAGGAGTCTGAAAACCGTGAAGCAGAACCGCACTGCACTGTCCGCCGTCGTCGCGCTGAGCGCCGCACTCGCGCTGGCTGCCTGCGCTCCACCGAATGAGAACGCTACCGGCACCGAGCACATCGACACCGCCACCGTCGGGGCAAAGACCCCGGAGCTGGCCGATAAGACGGACAAGAAGGCCGACTCGGCAACTTCTGAGACGCAGGAGACCACCACGTCTGAGGAGGCCACCGAGACGGAGGAGGCCCCCGCTGACGTTCAGCCAGGTACGGCTGACGTTGCTGGCACTGAGCCTGTGGCAGGCACCGTCAACTAAACCGTTCTGGTTGGGTCCACATCCCATGCGCGTGGGGTGAGAGGCTGGGTACGGTTCGTTCGTCCTGGCGTTTCCGCCCTCCGCACCAACCACCTCCTTGAGAATCAAGGACTTTTCCGTGAGGTACACCATGAATACAACCGTTGGACACTCTGTGCGCCGCCCAAAGTCCCTGCGCGCTACCGCTGTCGCGCTGATGGGCGTCACCGCCCTCGGTCTGGCTGCATGCTCCCCGTCGGAGGAGAAGCCTAGCGAGCAGACGGCTTCTGAGTCTCAGACCGCCGATAATGCCGCTGAGGGCCTGACCTTCGAAGAGGCATACGTCGGGGCCAAGGGCACCGATAAGGACATGACCGCGGTCTTCGGCAAGCTGGTCAACAACACCGACAAGGATATCCACATTGTCTCCGCATCCGGCAGCCTGGACGCGAAGTACGAGCTCCACGAGGTTGTCGATGGTGTTATGCAGGAGAACCCGGATGGTCTGCGCATCTCGGCCGGCGGCGACCTGGAGCTGAAGCCGGGCGGGGACCACATCATGATCATGGGGTACTCCGAGGAAATCGCTGCAGGTGACGACATTACGGTCACCCTCAAGGCAGAGGATGGCACGGAGTACGAGCTGAAGAACATCCCGGCCCGCGTACAGCAGTCCAGCCACGAGCACTACGGCGATGCCCCACGGTGATCACGCTGGCATGGAGGGCCACGGTGATCACGTTGGCATGGAGGATCACAGCGAGCACGGCAGCCATGGTGCCGAGATGGGCGGCGAGGGGGAGCACGCCGGTCACGGCGAGCACTAAAGCTGCCTCCCATCACCTCATGCAGTGAAAGCCTGGGCCGCGTGACCAACGCGGGGCCCAGGCTTTCCCGCCATTTGGCTGCGGTTTTAGAGATTTAGCAAGGATAAAAGAAGGTAGTTGAGTGAGATGAGTACTGGGGAGTCTTCGGGATTATTTAATGTCAGCCGGCGTGGCCTATTTGCCGGTGTCGGTGCAGCGGGCGCGGCTGCCGTGCTCGCCAGCTGCGCGGAGGGCGAGGGACGCGGGGGAGATAAGCCCAACTCCTCCGGGCACATCGAAGAAAAGTTGACCGTCCCCTTCGACGGTGCTCGCCAGGCTGGCATCCAAACGCCACACCAGAGTCATGGGCTCATTGTGGCATTCGATTTCCACAACACAAACAGCCGTGAGGCCCTCCGTAAGGACCTCCGCCGGCTCATGCGCGTGTGGACCCCGGATGCCCGGAAGCTGACCCAGGGTGAGGCGGCGTTGGCAGACCTCGAGCCCGAGCTCAATCTGCAACCCGGCAACCTGACCATCACTATCGGCTGGTCACCGGCCCTCATCGAGAAGATCGGGGCCCTGGATTCAGCACCACAATGGGTTTCCTCCCACACGAAGGGGCTGCCTAAGTTCAAGGGCGACGATTTGGACCCGGCGTTTAGCGATGGGGACGTCGTCGTCCAAATGTGCGGCGAGGACCTGACCACCCTGTCGCATGCGATGCGGGTGCTGACCCGTGGTGGTCGGGACTACGTTAAACCACGCTGGACCCAGCGCGGCTTCGTCGATATCCGGGAGGGGCAGACCGCGCGCAACCTCATGGGCTTCAAGGACGGCACCGTCGTTCCGCGCACCGACGAGGAATTCGACAACGCGGTCTGGGACGACCGTAACGGCACCTCCATGATCGTGCGTCGGGTGACATTCGATATGCCTGGTTGGGAAGCTCTCGACCGCGAGAGCCGGGAGAATGTCTTCGGCCGCAAGGCCATCAGCGGTGCGCCCCTGACCGGAGAAGATGAGTTCGACGACCCGGACCTCAACGCGGTGGACTCCACCGGCTTGCCCGTGATTGACCCTAAGAGTCACGTGGGGATCACGGCCGGGGAGGGCAAACACATGCTGCGACGCCCGTTCAACTGGGACGGCGAGGTGAATGAACACGGTGATTCCGGCCTGATTTTCATCTGCTTCCAGGAGGACCCGGATACCTCGTTCACCCCGCTGCAGCACCGTCTGGCGGAGAACGACCGACTCAATCAGTGGATCACCCACACCGGTTCCGGGGTCTACTGGGTGCTGCCTGGCACCGAACCGGGCTCCTACTGGGGGCAACAGATCCTCGAAGGGTAAACTGAAAGGTCGTTAGTGGCAGTCACCCGGTATGTGACCGCCCACGTCGTTGCTTGAAGGAGCATTTTCTTGAACTCTCCCGTTTCCGCACAGCCTGCCGTTAAGTTCCTCGTTCCGGCTGGCGAGACAGCCGGTGCGGCCATGCGTCCGCTGGAACTGCCGAACAAGGGGCCCGAGGCCATCGTCGTCGTGAAGGACCCAGAGGGCAACCTCCGCGACCTTGCCTGGGCCCCGGAAGTGGACACCGAGGTCACTGCGATTGCGTCAGATACGGAAGAGGGACGCGGCGTGATCCGCCACTCCACCGCGCACGTTCTCGCCCAGGCGGTGCAGCGGGTTTTCCCGGGTACCAAGCTGGGAATCGGGCCGGCCATCGATGGTGGTTTCTACTACGACTTCGATGTCGCGGAGCCGTTCACGCCCGAGGATCTGAAGAAGATCGAGCGGGAGATGAAGAAGATCATCAAGTCCGGACAGCGCTTTGAGCGCAAGGCCTATAGCTCTAACGATGAGGCCCGCACCGAATACGCGGCCGAGCCGTACAAGCTCGAGCTGATCGAGGATAAAGGCAACGTGGCGCCGGACTCGGAGGAGGCCATGGAGGTCGGTGCAGGCGAGCTGACCGCCTACTCGAACGTCAACCCGCGCACCGGCGAGGTCGAGTGGTATGACCTGTGCCGCGGCCCGCACGTGCCGACCACGCGCTACATCCCGGCGTTTGCGATTACCCGCTCCTCGGCGGCGTATTGGCGCGGCGACCAGGACAACGCAGGCCTGCAGCGTATCTACGGCACCGCATGGGAGTCCAAGGAGAAGCTCGCCGAGTACCAGCACATGCTGGAGGAAGCTGAAAAGCGCGACCACCGTCGACTGGGTGCGGAGCTTGACCTGTTCAGCTTTCCCGACGAGGTGGGCTCCGGCTTCCCGGTTTTCCACCCGAATGGCGGCATCGTGCGCCTCGAGATGGAAGAGCACTCACGCAGGCGCCACCTGGCGAGCGGCTACTCCTTCGTCAACACCCCGCACATCACGAAGGGCGACCTGTTCCAGAAGTCCGGTCACCTGGACTTCTACGCCGAGGGCATGTTCCCCCCGATGCAGCTGGATGGCGAGACCGACGAGGAAGGCAACGTCACCAAGCCGGGGCAGGACTACTACGCCAAGCCGATGAACTGCCCGATGCACAACCTCATCTTCGCTTCCCGTGGCCGCAGCTATCGTGAGCTGCCCCTGCGGCTCTTCGAGTTCGGCACCGTATACCGCTACGAGAAGTCCGGCGTGGTGCACGGACTGACCCGCGCACGTGGTTTCACCCAGGACGACGCGCACATCTACTGCACCGAGGATCAGCTCGAGGACGAGCTGACGACGGTACTGGAGTTCATCATCTCCCTGCTGCGCGACTACGGTCTGGACGATTTCTACCTGGAGCTGTCGACGAAGGACCCGAAGAAGTTCGTCGGCACCGACGAGATCTGGGAGCGTTCCACTGAGATTCTGCAGCGGGTCGCTGAGAAGTCCGGCCTGGAGCTTGTACCGGACCCGGCGGGTGCAGCCTTCTACGGGCCGAAGATCTCCGTCCAGGCTCGCGACGCCATTGGTCGTACCTGGCAGATGTCCACCGTGCAGCTGGATTTCAACCTGCCTGAGCGCTTTGACCTGGAGTACACCGCGCCGGACGGCACCAAGAAGCGCCCGATCATGATTCACCGCGCGCTATTCGGCTCCATCGAGCGCTTCTTCGGCGTGCTCCTGGAGCACTACGCCGGCGCCTTCCCCGCTTGGCTGGCACCGCACCAGGTCATGGGTATCCCGGTGGCCGAGGACTTCACCGAGTACCTGGAGGAGTTCGTCGCCGACCTTCGCAAGGACGGCATCCGCGCCGAGGTTGATACCTCCGATGACCGCATGCAGAAGAAGATCCGAACCCACACCAAGGGCAAGATTCCATTCATGCTGCTCGTCGGAGGACGGGACGTCGAGAATGGTGCGGTGAGCTTCCGCTTCCACGACGGCACCCAGGTCAACGGAGTGCCTCGTGAGGAGGCAGCCAAGGCGATTAAGGAGTGGATCGGCCAGCGTCGCAATGAGCAGCCGACGAAGGAACTCATCGCGTCGGAGCTGGGCTAAGCATCGCCCGGCGACAGCTACTACAGGTAGGGGTGTGAAGATAGTGAGTTGCGACCCGGACCAGGTTCCGGCCGGCCGGTGGTCCTCAGAGCAGGGGACGGCGGAACCTGCGGCAGCTGAGCTATCTACCCCGGGGCCGTCGGAAGATAAAGACCGGGTCGTGGATACCGGGGTGGGCTCGCAGCCTGAACTCTCCGGCGGTTTGGACCGCCTCTGGGCGCCCTACCGCTCCGCTTACCTCGCCGATCGGCCGAAGAAGTCCGCCCAGGAGGGAGCAGGAGGCCCCGAGGGCGGTGAGAAGAAGCCTGAGGACCCGTTCCTCGACCTGCCTAACCTTTCCGACGAGGACGCGCTCATCGTCGCTCGTGGTGAGGAGGTCTTCTGCGTTCTCAACCTGTTTCCCTATAACCCCGGGCACATGATGGTGATCCCATACCGCCAGGTCGCGAATTACGAGGACCTGACAATGTCGGAGCTTATTGAGATGGCGACCTTCACCCAGCATGCAATCAAGACCCTGCGCTTTGTCTCGGGCCCGGACGCCATCAACGTCGGCATGAACCTTGGCCGCCCGTCAGGCGGCTCGGTCCCAACACACCTGCACCAACACATCGTTCCCCGCTGGACCGGGGATACAAGTTTCATGACCGTGATCGCCGGCGCTAAAGTGCTACCGCAGACACTTCGCGATACCAGGGCTCTGCTCTCTCGGGCGTGGCGCGAGCTTGAGGATCAAAAATAGTGGATAATACCGGGCGTAGGGGACCCGTACTAAGGATGATCGTGATGACTGAAAGGAAGGCTTTATGTTGAGCGAACACGCCCGTCGGCCTGCCTCCGTCATCATTGAACCCATCGCCCGCACCCTTCAGAAAGCGCACGTGAGCCCGAATGCGGTCACGCTGGGCGGAACAGTCGCTGCGGTGGTGCTCGCGCTGTGGTTGATCCCAACCGGGCATCACTTCGCCGCGGCCGTGCTGATCGGGCTCACGACCGCGCTGGACATGGTCGACGGCACCATGGCCCGGATGGCGGGCGGCGGCACAAAATTCGGCGCCACCCTGGACGCAACCTGCGACCGGGTCACGGACGGTGCGATCTTCGGTGCGCTCGCTTTTTGGTTTGCTCTGGACGCCGAGTCCCACCCGGTGCTGCTCGCTCTCACCCTCACGATTCTTGTCGCGGGACAGGTGACCAGTTATGTGAAGGCGCGAGCAGAGGCCAGCGACCTGCCCGTTGACGGCGGCCTCATCGAGCGTCCAGAGCGGCTCATTATCTCGTTGGTCGCCCTGGGCCTGTCCGGCCTGGGTGTGCCTTACGTGCTCTGGGTTGGCCTGTGGCTGCTTGGCCTGGGGTCCGTGTTCACGGTGATCCAGCGCCTCGTGATGGCTTCCCGCTCGGATGCATCTACCGATCACATCGCGGCCCCCGCGGGAGCACGGGAGTTTTAGCCCGTGGCCAAGAAGCTATCCCTCCCCAGCGGCGAGGAACTGTCTGCCCTGGGGTACCAACTGGGTTGGGCGGCAACCAAGCGCCTGCCGGAACCCGTCGCAACCGTGCTTTTCAACGTGATCGCGGATGCTGCCTCTGGTAAGGGGAAGGGGCCTGATCAGCTACGTCGTAATCTGTCGCGTGTCGTCGGGCCCGAGAATGTCACTCGTGCCCTCGTGCGCCGCGCCATGCGCTCCTATCTCAGGTACTGGAAGGAGGCCTTCCGGCTGCCCAGCATGGTCGGGAAAAATTTTGCCGTCACACTCGACCGGGGCTTCGACTCCCCAGTGAGCAAGCAGCGCGTGGCTGCGGCCGTCGAGGAAGGGCGCGGACTCATCCTGACGTTGCCGCATTCCGGGAACTGGGACATGGCTGGGGTGTGGCTCGTTCATACCCACGGCGGTTTCGCGACCGTCGCGGAAAGGCTGAAGCCAGAATCGCTATTTGAAGCTTTCGTCCGCTACCGCAACCAGCTGGGCTTCGAGGTGCTCCCACTGACTGGTGGCCAGCAACCCCCGATGGCCCGGCTTGAGGAGGTCCTCCGGGGTGGCGGGATCGTGTGTCTGATGGGGGAGCGGGATCTGACCGGTCGTGGAGTTCCCGTGGATTTCTTCGGCGAGCGCACCTCCATGCCCGCAGGCCCCGCTCTGCTTGCCCAGAAAACTGGGGCAGCCCTGCACGTAGCTCACAGTTTCTTCGGCGAGTCCACGGATCAGTGGGGCTTTTCTGTGGGGCCAAGGATCGACGCGGACCGCCCGATCGCGGAGGTTGCGCAGGATATTGCCGACGGCTTCGAGAAAAATATCGCTGCCCACCCCGCCGACTGGCACATGCTGCAGCCCCTTTTCTATGACGACCTGAGCGAGGCGCGCCGTGCTCGGCTCGGTGCGGGGGAGGTTCCGTGACCCAGGATCAACTCGCAGTGACTGGCGAGCGCCCCCTTAACATCGGAATGGTGTGCCCCTACTCCTTCGACGAACCCGGCGGGGTGCAGATCCACGCGATTGAGCTCTGCACCGAGCTACAGCGCCGTGGCCACCGCGTGAGCCTCATTGGTCCGGGGGAGCAACCGGAGGGGCTGCCGGAGTTTCTGGAGTGCGGAGGCCCCAGCATCCCCATCCGCTACAACGGTTCCGTGGCCCGGCTGAGCTTCGGACCTCGAACACGCCGGCACCTTCGCCGCTGGATTGCGCGAAATGATTTCGACGTCGTGCACATCCACGAACCGAACTCTCCGTCCTATTCCATGCTGACCCTGGCAGTTGCCGAAGGACCCATGGTGGCGACCTATCACGCTTCGGCTAGCGGTTCGAAGCTCCTGAAGCTCGCTTTGCCGGCTTTGCGGCCGTTTCTGGAGAAGATCCATGCCGGCATCGCGGTCTCCGAGGAGGCGCGGCGCTGGCAGGTGGAGATGCTCGCCGGCGACCCCGTGCTGATCCCCAACGGGGTTGACACTGCTGCGTACAGGGAAGCCAAAGTGTTGACTGAGCTAGACCCTGACCGGCCTCGCCTGATGTTCCTCGGTCGCTTCGATGAGCCGCGCAAGGGTCTCCAGGTGATGCTCGGGGCGATGCCGGCAATCCTGCGCCAGCACCCGAATGTCGAACTGTTGGTCGTGGGTGCGGGGTCTGTTGAGGCACTCGGTAAGCGCCTGGACGGGATGGGGCTGAGCTGGGTCCACGGCAGGCAGCCTAGTGAGGCAACAGTGCGGGTGTTGGGCAAGGTCAGTGACGCGGAGAAAGCCCGCGCCCTGGCCAGCAGCGACATTTACGTCGCCCCCAACACCGGAGGCGAGAGCTTCGGCATCGTGCTTGTGGAGGCAATGGCTGCAGGTGCGGCCGTCGTCGCCAGTGATATCCCGGCCTTCCAAGCGGTCGGCGACCAGGGGCGCGCCGCGTGCCTGTTCGCCAACCACGATGCAGCCAACCTCGCGCTGAAGGTCAACGGTCTGCTCTCGAAGCCCGCCGAGATTCGCGAGCTGGCTGCCCGCGGGCAGGAACGGAGCCAGATGTACGACTGGAACACCGTGGCCAGTCGCGTGGAGCAGGTGTATCACACAGCCACACTCAAGGGACGGAAGGTGACCTGCTCGTGATTGCGATGCCGACCTGGTTCGTCGTACTTGCTGCCGTGCTGGCTGTTCTGCTGGTGGTCGGCCTGTGGGCCTATTTCACCGCCGCCCGACTCAACCGTCTGCACATCCGCACTGATAGCGCCCGGCTCACTTTGGAAGGCGCGCTGCATGCTCGCGCGATGTTGATTGCCACGCTGCGGCCAGATCTGAAAAAGCAGGCGGACCGGGTGTCCCGAGTACCCCTGCAGGCCACCGATATGGGGGCGCACTCTGAGGCGGAAAACAGCCTGCTTGCGGCGCTGGACGCCACCGTTATCGAGCACCCGGAGTTCATCGCAGCCTCCACCCGCGTTGACCTGGCTTCCCGCTTCTATAACGACGCCGTGTGGGACACTCGCCAGCTGCGTTCGCGGGCCGGCGTTCGGGCCCTCAAGCTGGCCGGTTTCGCGCCCCTACCTGAGTTTTACGAGGCAGCTACGACCGATCACGTGGCATGAACCCGGCCCTGTTAGACGGGCCACAACTAGACAGGTTAGACTAGTGGCCTAAAACAGCAACGAGTTGGAACGTGTTGGTGTCCTTAACAAGCGCGCGCCCGAGGGAACTCCGCAAGGCTAACCCGAGGGCTAAGGCGGGTAAGGGCCAGCACGCCCAGCCACGAAGAGACGGGAATACAACGTGAGCAAGGCATCCAAGACCGCTGCGGCGGACGCGTCCATCACCACCGGTTCCGCGCGCGTCAAGCGCGGTTTTGCCGACAAGCTGAAGGGCGGCGTCATCATGGACGTCGTCACCCCTGAACAGGCCAAGATTGCCGAGGACGCAGGCGCCTCCGCTGTCATGGCACTGGAGCGCGTTCCGGCTGACATCCGCGCACAGGGCGGTGTGTCCCGCATGTCTGACCCGGACATGATCGCTGGCATCATCGACGCGGTCGAGATCCCGGTCATGGCTAAGGCCCGCATCGGCCACTTCGTTGAGGCAGAGGTGCTCGAAGCACTCGGCGTGGACTTCATCGATGAATCCGAGGTGCTGAGCCCGGCCGACTACAAGAACCACATCGACAAGTTCGACTTTGAGACCCCATTCGTCTGTGGCGCCACCAACCTGGGCGAGGCCCTGCGCCGCATCAATGAGGGTGCGGCCATGATCCGTTCCAAGGGTGAGGCTGGCACCGGCGATGTGTCCAACGCAGTGACCCACATGCGCACCATTCGCGCGGAGATCAACCGCCTGAGCAACATGGCCGAGGACGAGCTCTACGTCGCCGCCAAGGAGCTGGCCGCACCGTACGAGCTCGTCGTTGAGGTCGCACGCAACGGCAAGCTCCCAGTCACCCTGTTCACCGCCGGTGGTATCGCTACTCCGGCCGATGCTGCGATGATGATGCACCTCGGTGCTGAGGGCGTGTTCGTCGGCTCTGGTATCTTCAAGTCCGGCAACCCGGCTCAGCGCGCCGCAGCCATCGTCAAGGCGACGCAGAACTACCAGGACCCGAAGGTCATCGCGGACGTTTCCCGCGGCTTGGGCGAGGCTATGGTCGGCATCAACGTCGACGAGCTGCCAGTGTCCCACCGCCTCGCAGAGCGCGGCTGGTAATTCCCCATGGTCGCCTCCTCGTCCGCCGCCCGGCCCCGTATCCTCGACGTTCTCGACCTTGAGAAGATCGACGGGGATATCTTTCGGGGACGCGTGATTCCTTCGACGTTGAGCCGAACGTTCGGCGGGCAGGTGGCTGCTCAATGCCTGGTCGCTGCCACCCGGACCGTGGGAGCGGAATATCAAGTGCATTCCCTGCACGGGTATTTCGTGGCCCCCGGACGTTCCGAGGAACCCACGCTGTATATCGTGGAACGCATCCGCGATGGCAGGTCATTCTGCTCCCGTCAGGTGAAGGCAGTTCAGCACGGCAAGCCGATCTTCATCATGCAGGCGAGCTTCCACGTTCGCACGGACGAAGGGCCGGAGCACTCCGACGAGATGCGCCGGGTGGTACCGCCGGAGGAGGTCGTGGTCAACCGCGACGAGCTGCCTCCGGTGCGCAAGGCGCTGTTTGATGAGTGGCGCGAGTGGGATTTGCGGGTCGTCCCGGAAGGGGACTTCGAGCCGAATAAGTATGCGGCCTCCCAGCAGGTTGTTTGGTTCAAGTCGAAGGCCAAGCTCCCGGACGACGAGACTTTCCACGTGTGCACGCTGGCCTATATGTCTGACATGACTCTGTTGTCCTCCGCTCTTGTCCCACACCGGGGCGAGCAGTACCAGGAGGCCTCACTCGACCACGCGATGTGGTTCCTGCGACCGTTCCGTGCCGATGAATGGCTGCTCTACGACCAGGTCAGCCCATCGGCGCACGCGGGGCGCGCCATTACCCACGGACGCATTTTCAACCAGGCCGGGGAATTGGTCGCCGTCGTGACTCAGGAGGGGCTGACCCGAAAGATCGTGGGCGACCGCCCGGCCGTCCCCCTCAAGGGCTTCGAAGGGAATTAATCTTCGAACTCGCGCCCAATCGGGGCAGTGGCCTCGATGTAGCAACAGAACCGCCGTGCCAAGGAGCACGGCGGTTTTTCTTTCGAGGAACGCTCCACCCGCGCGATGACTACTGCGATGGCCACGAAGAGATGCTAGCGAAACGCGCGGGCCAGTGGTTGCTTAGAAAAGCCACCGGAGGTGCGTAGTAAGCTGGTAAACGCGAAAAACTGCACCGCAGTTTAAAGGAATTATTCGGCTAGTAGGAAGAGGACGATGGCAGGCCATTCAAAGTGGGAGACCACGAAGCGTAAGAAGGCAGCAATCGACGCCAAGCGTGGCAAGGAATTCGCCCGACTGGTAAAGAATATTGAGGTTGCGGCGCGCATGGGTGGCGGCGACCCCGACGCCAACCCGACGCTCCAGGACGCCATCACCAAGGCCAAGAAGTCCTCTGTTCCCAATGACAACATCGAGCGTGCCCGCAAGCGTGGCTCCGGCGAGGAAGCTGGTGGCTCCGACTGGGAGACCATCATGTATGAGGGCTACGGCCCGGGCGGGGTCGCGATGCTCATTGAGTGCCTGACCGATAACCGCAACCGTGCGGCCACCGACGTCCGCACCGCGATGACGAAGAACGGTGGCAACATGGCGGACGCCGGCTCCGTGTCCTACCAGTTCGAGCGCAAGGGCCAGGCCCTTCTCGACAAGGGGGAGCTGACCGAGGACGACCTGCTGCTGGCTGTCCTTGATGCCGGTGCCGAGGAAGTCAAGGACCACGGCGAGCAGTTCGAGGTGCTCTGCGATATCTCGGACCTCATGGGCGTCCGCGAGGCGCTCAAGGAAGCAGGCATCGAGTACGACTCGGTCGAGCAGGTGTACCGCTCGAACCTGGAGGTTCCGGCGGACGCAGAACTGGCCCGCAAGGTCGCTAACCTTATCGACGCTCTCGACGACGTCGACGATGTCCAGGAGATTTACACCAACATGTCCGTCTCCGACGAAGTGGCGGCCGAACTCGCTGAGGACTAGTCGGTCTACCTAAGGGGCGCTACGGACCCGCGTGCCCCATGGGAAAGAGCTGGCTGCCTGGCCGCATTCCGAGTTACTTCCAGGCCACGGCAATTTCGATCATGTGTGCTATATTCGGTAATCATCATGAGCACAAGGTCTAATGCAGTGCCGGATGCGGCACCAGGGAAGGCTGATCACACCGCCTTCGGCCACAACCCTCGATCGGCGGGAGGGTGGGGTTCGCCCACGGGATTTCGACGTGCAGAATCGATGGTCGGCAAACGCGTCATGGGGATCGACCCAGGTCTGACCCGCTGCGGGCTCTCCGTCGTACAAGCCGGTCAAGGTCGCGCAGTGTTTCCTGTCGCGGTGGGGGTGGTGCGCACCGAGTCCCATGTCCCGCTGGAGCAACGACTCCAGCGGCTATACCGCGCCGTGAGCGAGTGGATCGCTGATTACTCCCCGGATGTCGTCGCGATCGAGCGGGTATTCGAACGTTCGAACGTGTCGACGGTGATGAATACCGCTCATGCCGCCGGGGTACTGATGCTTGCTGCGGCGGAACGCGGATTGGCCGTAGAAAGCTATACCCCCAGTGAGGTGAAGAAGGCGATTAGCGGCAATGGTCGGGCCGATAAGGCTCAGATGACCAAGATGATCACCCGAATCCTCGGGCTGTCGGAGGCGCCGAAGCCCGCGGATGCCGCTGATGCGCTCGCGCTGGCGGTCTGCCACTGCTGGCGGGGGCCGATGAATCAATTCCTGCGCGCCTGAGGCGCCGGGGCAGAAAAACATATAGAAGGATGATGAGTTCGACATGATTTCCTCGCTGCGCGGTGACGTAATCGATAAGGGCTTGGACTACGTTGTGATCGAATGCGGCGGGGTGGGATACCGCTGCCTCGCGACCGGCGATACCCTCGCCACATTGCGGCGCGGCGAGTCGGCTTTCGTCCTCACCAGCCTCGTGATCCGGGACGATGCGCATACGCTCTACGCTTTTTCCACCTCCGAACAGCGCGAGACCTTCGGGATCTTGCAGAAGGTCTCCGGTGTGGGCGCCCGCCTCGCCATGGGCGTGATGAGTGTGCTGCAGCCGGCGGACATTGCTCGGGCTGTCGAGGAGGGGGATATCAAGACCTTGCAGCAAGCCCCGGGGGTGGGGAAGCGGCTAGCCGAACGCATGGCTGTCGACCTCAAGGGCAAGTTTCCGGCTCTGGAAGCGACGAGCGGCCAGGCGACCATTGGCGACATCGCGGCGACCGGCAACGACACGGCGTTGCAGTCGCAGGTCGTGGAGGCGCTTGTCGGCCTCGGCTTCACTGAAGCCAAGGCAGCCACGGCTGTGAAGAAGATTCTCGAGGAGCAGAACGGAACCACCGACCCATCCTCGGTGCTGCGTGAGGGGCTACAACGGCTGAGCGGCCAAAAGCGTTAATCGCTCGACGGCCACGATACACCTAGGATTCACAGCAGCAGACCACACAGGCAAAGGACGCACAAATGTCAGACATCGAACGCACCGAATTCGAACTGCCGGGTTCGTCGTTACCCACCCCGCGCCCCAAGCCTGGGAATCAGCCCACGGGCCAGCCGCCGAATAGCGAGCTCAGCGGGGCGCAGATCCCCGGAGACACCGAGTTCGATAGCTCGCTTCGCCCGAAAAGCCTGACGGAATTCATTGGCCAGCCGAAGGTGCGCCAGCAGCTTGAGCTCGTGTTGGGCGGGGCGCGCAGCCGTGGTGTGGCGCCCGACCACGTGTTGCTTGCCGGCCCGCCGGGGCTGGGTAAGACGACAATGGCGATGATTATCGCCCAAGAACTTGGCTCCTCTCTGCGTATGACCTCCGGGCCGGCTCTCGAACGGGCAGGGGACCTGGCGGCCATGTTGTCGAACCTCATGGAGGGCGACGTCCTCTTCATCGACGAGATCCACCGCATGGCGCGGCCAGCCGAGGAGATGCTGTACATGGCGATGGAGGACTTCCGCATCGACGTCATCGTCGGTAAGGGACCTGGCGCTACGTCGATCCCCATCGAGATCGCTCCGTTCACGCTCGTCGGCGCGACGACTCGCGCTGGCATGCTCACGGGCCCCCTCCGTGACCGCTTTGGTTTCACGGCCCAAATGGAGTTCTATGACACGCCAGAGCTCACCCGGGTCGTGACCCGCGCCGCAGGCATCCTTGGCGTAGACATCGATTCCGACGCTGCCACTGAGATCGCCTCCCGCTCGCGGGGCACGCCGCGTATCGCTAACCGGCTGCTTCGCCGTGTGCGGGATTATGCCGACGTGCAGGCCGATGGTCGAATCACTGTGGACATTGCCCGGCAGGCGCTCGTCGTTTTCGACGTCGATGAGGTGGGCCTCGACCGTCTCGACAACGGGGTTCTAGAAGCCCTGGTGCGTGGCCACGGGGGTGGGCCGGTGGGAGTGAACACCCTCGCATTAGCGGTTGGGGAGGAGCCCTCGACAGTCGAGGAAGTCTGCGAGCCATTCCTCGTGCGAGCAGGCATGGTGGCCCGCACGCCGCGGGGGCGGGTTGCCACCGCTGCTGCATGGCGACACGTCGGCCTGGAACCACCAGAAAACGCACCGGGTATGTAGAGCACTACGGCGGGCGCACTGTGAACGAGCTGGTGTCTCCCGGCTACCACTGGTGTTGGGAACCAACGGCGCTCACGGTCGCGGCTGCGTGCAAAAACCTGAGAATGTGAGACACTGAACATTATGAATTCTTTGATACTTATCCTGATCGTCGTCGTGTTTATTGCTCTGCCGTTGCTGCAGATCCGCAAGCAGAACCAGCGGATGAAGCAGATTCGCGAGTTCCAGGATTCCCTCCAGCCGGGGATGGTCGTCCAAATGACCTCGGGCATCCAGGGGCGCGTGACCCACGTGGGTGACACCTCGATTGACCTGGAGATCAGCCCTGCGGTGGTGACCACCTGGGACCGCGCCGCCGTCCTGCAGGCCGTGAACTCCGTGGAGCCTGGCTCGCAGCAGGAAGAGCAGCTGAGCAACCGTCCGGATGACCAGGCCGAGACGGTGGACAGTGACGTCCAGAACACGGATTTCGACGTCGACGGTGGTACCAGCGCCGACGGTGAGTCCCGCAACTAGGCGTCGGTGCGCGACCCGCTGGACGCGCACGCACACCCCACGCGGACTTGGACATCTGGTGACCGGAGACAGGAATCCGGGTGCCAGATGTTTTGTGTCTCCAGCAGGCACTAAGATATTTTCCCAGCTTTTCATTTAATCCCGATTAACAGCTCAGGAGCCCAACTGTGGCCACAGCGCGAACTCGGCAGCAGAAGCCCACGAAAAAGAAGTGGTTGAAGCGCTCGCTGCTCGTCTTCTTCGTTATTTTCCTCGCCATTTACGGACTTGTCTTCACCACCGGCGATAAGTCCGCTACGCCAAAACTCGGCATCGACCTGCAGGGTGGCACGCGAGTTACCCTCGCCCCGCAAGGGGAGCGGCCGACCGCCGACCAGCTGCAGCAGGCACGTCGCATCCTCGAGTCCCGCGTCAACGGCATGGGTGTCTCCGGCGCCGAGGTCGTCACCGACGGCGATAACCTCGTGATCACCGTCCCGGGGGAGGACGCCAGCGAGGCCCGCGCCCTGGGACAGACCTCCCAGCTGCTGTTCCGCCCGAACTCCCAGCCACAGCCGACGACCCCGAAGTTCGCCGAGGTCTACAAGGACATGGCCAACCGCTGGGTTGAGGCGGGCATCGTGGAGAAGAAGGCCACCCAGGAGAAGATGAACGATCTCCTCAAGGCCATGAAGGAGCAGAATGCTCCAGGGCTGCCGGACAAGCTGACGGTAACCGCCAAGGAGTCAGCGGAGCCGAAGAACTCCGTCGAGGAGCAGAAGCGACGTGACAAGCAGGTTCAGATCCTGCTGAAGGACCGCCAGTCCGAGGACCCGGATACGCAGTCCGCAGCAGCGGGGCTGCTCGACTGCTCCGGACCTGATCCGCTCTCCGGTGCCGACGATCCTGCCAAGCCGCTGGTGACCTGTTCGCCGCAGGGGCCGATGGTGCTGGGGCCTGCTCCGGTGCTGATCGGTGATGAGAACAAGGACAAGCCCCGCCGCTTGACCGGTGACATGATCGATACGAATTCCACCATCACCGGTGGTTTCGACGCTCAGTCCGCACAGATGGCCATCACATTCCGTTTCAAGACCGGCAAGGACACCCCGGGTGGCGAGACCTGGTACAAGCTCGGCCAGGACATGATGAACCAGCAGGTCGCCATCACTCTGGATTCCCAGGTCATCTCCGCCCCGCAAATTCAGGGCGCAACCCCGCCAGGCGAGGTTTCCCAGATCACGGGCCAGTTCACCGAGAAGGAAGCCCAAGACCTCGCCAACAACCTGCGCTACGGTGCGCTGCCGCTGAGCTTCGTCGGCGAGAACGGCGAGCCGGGTGGTACCGCGACGACGATCTCGCCCACCATGGGTGAGGCTTCCCTGCGCGCTGGGTTGATCGCCGGGCTCGTTGGACTCGTGCTCGCCTCCCTCTACGCGCTCTGGTACTACCGCGGACTCGGCCTGATCGCCATCGTCTCGCTGGTGGCCAGCGTGGCGACGGTCTTCGGTCTCCTCGTTCTGCTGGGTCGCTGGATCGGTTACAGCCTGGACCTGGCCGGCATTGCGGGCCTAATCATCGGTATCGGCACCACCGCCGACTCCTTCGTGGTCTACTTCGAGCGCATCAAGGACGAGATCCTCGGTGGTTCGACCTTCCGTTCCGCCGTGCCTCGCGCGTGGGATCGGGCTCGCGGGACGATCGTCACCGGTAACTTCGTGTCGCTTATTGCAGCGGTGATTCTGTACTTCCTCGCCATCGGCGACGTCAAGGGCTTCGCATTCACCTTGGGGCTCACCACCGTCGTCGATGTCCTGGTCGCCTTCCTGCTGACCGCGCCTCTGACGATCATGTTGTCCCGCAAGCCTTTCAGCGCCAACCGCAAGGTCAACGGTCTGGGCCCGGCATTCCGCCTTGCGGAGTCCCGTGGCTACTCGCCGACCCGACCAAAGTTTACTGCCGCCACGGCGGACGTTAAAACGACGAGTGGCTCCACAGAGAGCAGCTCGACCGAGGAGGAGACCCGATGAGCAGCACGGACACCGCCATGAGCAGCGTGAACACTGCGCAGCAGAAGGAACAGGACAAGGGCTCCTGGTTGAGCCAGATGTACAACGGCACCGGCAACTTCCCATTCGTGGCGAAGCGGCGCCTCTCGTACCAGATTCTCATTGCCATCTTCGTCGTGTGCATCGCGACAATCGGCTTCCGGGGCTTTAACCTCGGCATCGATTTCGAGGGCGGTACGCGCATCAGCATGCCGCCGACCGCAAGCGTCCAGCAGGATGACGTTGAGCGCGTTTTCACCGAGGCCACGGGAGTAGAACCCAATGCGGTTCAGACCGTCGGTTCGGGAGACTCGCAGGTCATCGAGATCAACTCCGAGCGGCTCACCGAAGAACAGATCCGTCAGGCCCGGACCGCGCTCTTCGAAGAGTTCAAGCCCGTGAATGCTCAGGGGCAGCCCTCCGAGGACGCCGTGAATGACTCCACGGTTTCCGAGTCCTGGGGCTCGTCCATCACCCAGCGCATGCTGCTCGCACTCGGCGTTTTCGTTCTCGCCGTCTTCGCCTACATCGGGCTGCGTATGGAGCGCGACATGGCGATCTCCGCGATCATCGGTGTGATCATCGACCTCACCATCGTCTCGGGGCTGTACGCCCTCCTGGGGCTCGACGTCTCTCCGGCGACGGTCATCGGCCTGTTGACGATCCTGGCCTATTCGCTCTATGACACTGTCGTCGTGTTCGACAAGGTGCAGGAGAATACTGCGGGGCTATTCGACTCGAACCGCGCGACATATGGGGAGCAGGTCAACCTCGCGATCAACCAGACGGTGATGCGCTCCATCAACACCTCCATTTTCTCGCTGGTGCCGATCGCTGCGCTGCTGGTTATCGCCGTGTGGCTCATGGGCGTAGGCACCCTCAAGGACCTCGCGCTCGTGCAGTTCATCGGCGTGATCTGCGGTACCTTCAACTCCATCTTCTTCGCTGCCCCCATGCTGGTGAGCCTGAAGATGCGCCAGAAGAAGTACCAAGAGCACGACGAGAAGGTTCGCAAGGCTCGCGAACGGGCAGCTGCTGGCGAAGAACCGGCTGACGACGCCGAGGATGCGCCCCGCGCCGGAACCCGCACCGTCGTGAGCCCGAACGCTGGCCTTCGCGTGCAGCGCGAACAGCAACCGGATGCCACGGGCCCGGATACCAGCGGGGTATCCTGGCGACCTGGAATGTAGCTGGCGAAAGCTCAAAGACTCGGGGGAGGCCCTGGGGAGCGTTCGCTTGGCGGTGAATCCCAGCGGACGCTTAAGGAGGTGTGAAGTGTTCAAGCATCGCGGATTCCGCGCGGGAATAGCGACCCTGGCCGTTGGCGCTCTGCTGGCCGGCTGCTCTAGCAATGGCGGCGGGTTGGGCCGCGCCGAACCACAGTTCGGCTACCAGCTTCCGACCACCCCGGTCACCACCAACGCGGGGTCGGCTGTCGGGGTGGCTACTGATGCGGCAAAACTTTCCGCCCGCCTGTACCCAGGTGCCTTCCTCGCTGGACCGGAGGGCCAAATGCTGCCCAACCGGGATCTGGTCGAGGTCACTCCGAGCGAGAAGCACCAGGAAGTCGTCGACTACAAGATCAACCCGAAGGCAAAATACTCCGATGGGCACAAGGTCGTGTGCGATGACTTCCAGCTGACAAAACTGGCCAGCGAGCGTGCCGATCTTTTCGCCTCCGATTTGCCGATCTATCACCAGGTCGCCGAACTACACTGCGCCCCGGGCGCCGACCGCTTCCGGGTGGTGTTCAAACCGGGGTTCGGCCAGCGGTACCGCGAACTTTTCAGCGCGGGAACCGTACTTCCTGCCCACAGCGTCACCAAGCGGGCCGAGGTGGAATCAGTCACCGCAGCCACCGAATCTGGGGTGGAGGAGGACTTGGCTCGCCTCGGCAAGGCCTGGCAAGAGCTCTTCGATATCACCAAGACGGACCCCGCCTCAGTCCCGACATTCGGCCCATACCGAATCGCTGAGAAGGGGGAGCAAGGCCAGTTGGTGCTCCGGGAGAACCCGGAATGGACGGGGGATAGCCCCGCGCAGGTGCCGATCTACGTGTGGGGCCCGGAAGCAGACCTACCGAAGCTCGCCGAGGACCACCAGATTTCGGTGCTCGATGCACCCGTAAAGACGGATTTCGCCGCAGCCGGCATCGCGTCCGAGAAGTTCTCGATTAGCCGCCAGCCCAGCGACCGTTTGGACACCCTCAGCCTCGCCGACACCGGAATCTTCGCCGACGAAGGCGCCCGGCACGCCTTCAGCGCCTGCATCGACCGCAAGGCCCTCGTGAAGACCGTGTCGGAGTTCTCCCGCAATCGCGTGACAGCCACCGGTTTGCGTGTTGTGCAGCCATCTGCGCCGACTCACCCCCGCTTGCGCGCGCTGTCCGGGGCCCACATGAACCGGGATATCCAGGCGGCGAAGGGGGCTCTCGAGGGAGCTACCGTGCGCATCGGCTACCTGAAGGAACACGAGCGCTACGCCAAGCAGGTTGAGAGCATCAAGAACAGCTGCGCGGAGGCCGGGATCACCGTAGAAGCGGTGCCTCTTTCCGCCGCGAATTATGGAACCTTGGGGGAGGACTACGACGCGTTGCTGTCGACCCTCAGCGGTTTCGGCCGCAATGGGCTCAGCAAGGCCAACCAGGCATCGCTGCTGCCGGAGCTTCTCCGCGCGGAAAAGGAACTGCAGCAAGCGATGTGGACGATTCCGCTGACCACCGAGCCGCGGGCCATCGCAACCCTGAAAAATGTGGACAATGTCGTGGATAACCCGGGCAGTGTGGGGCTCAGCTGGAACATGGACCGGTGGGTCGAGCTAGACCACATCCCCGAAACCAACAGCCCCACGGACACCCCCACCAAGAAGTCTTAAAGGATTAGTCGACAACCATGACCCAGGCATCAGAGTTCATCCTCTCCGACCCGAGCGCGATTGAGCGTCAGGAGTATGCCCAGAAGCTGCTCGCCGATCACATTCGGCTCGTTCCGGGCTTCCCCGTCGAGGGCATCGTTTTCGAGGACCTCACCCCGGCTCTCGCCGACGCGGAGGCTTTCCGAGCTGTCGTTTGCTCCTTGGCTGACGCTGCCCGGGAGATGGAACCAGACCTGATCGCTGGTCTCGATGCGCGTGGCTTCTTGCTCGGCAGCGCCGTGGCTTATGAGCTGGGCCTCGGTATCCTCGCGGTGCGCAAGGGCGGAAAACTGCCGCCGCCGGTTCACCAGGCCAACTATCAGCTGGAGTACGGCACCGCCACGCTCGAGATCCCAGCCGACGGCTTGGATCTGCGGGGCCGCCGGGTACTGCTGCTCGACGACGTCCTGGCGACCGGGGGCACCCTCCAGGCCGCTCGCAGCTTGCTTGACAAAGCTGGTGCGACGGTCTGTGGCCTTGGGGTAGTACTTGAGGTACAAGCGCTGGACGGTCGACAGCGCTTCCCTGATATCCCGTTGTATGTCGTAGGAACCGATCATGAGTAACGAAAAGGGTTCGCTGTGGATGGCGGCGCGCATCGCGCGCACCCTGACGGGGACCGCCCGCCCGAAGGTGAACCCTGTGCTGGCACCACTCATCGTGGTGCACCGGAAGTTCCATCCGAAGGCGAATCTCGAGGTTCTCAACCGGGCGTATGACACCGCGGAGCGACTTCACGACGGCGTGATGCGCAAGTCGGGCGAGCCGTACATTACCCACCCGCTCGCCGTGGCGACCATCGCCGCGGAGATCGGCATGGACACCACCACGCTGGTGGCAGCACTCCTGCACGACACCGTCGAGGACACCGACTATTCACTCGAGGAGCTCACCGCTGATTTCGGCGAGGAGGTTGCGCGCCTCGTGGACGGTGTCACCAAGCTGGACAAGGTGGCGCTCGGTTCCGCAGCGGAGGCCGAGACCGTCCGAAAGATGATCGTGGCGATGTCGCACGACCCCCGCGTGCTGGTCATCAAGGTCTGCGACCGGCTGCACAACATGCGGACCATGCGCTTCTTGCCGCCGGAGAAGCAGGCGAAGAAGGCTCGCGAAACGCTGGAGGTCATCGCACCACTGGCGCACCGGCTGGGGATGGCGACCGTCAAGTGGGAGCTGGAGGACCTCGCCTTTGCGATCCTGTATCCGCGCAAGTACGAGGAGATCGTCCGCATCGTCGCGGACCGAGCCCCCAAGCGCGACCAGTACATCGCCCGCGTCAAGGATGAAATCGAGTCCGCGATGCAGGACACCGGCATCAACGCCGAGGTCGTGGGCAGGCCGAAGCACTACTGGTCGATCTACCAGAAGATGATCGTCCGCGGCCGCGACTTTGACGAGATTTTCGACCTGGTGGGAATCCGAATCCTGGTGGAAACCGTCCGCGACTGCTACGCCGCCGTTGGCGCGGTCCACGCCTTGTACCAGCCCATGCCCGGCCGTTTTAAGGACTACATCAGCTCTCCGCGCTTCGGCGTCTACAAGTCCCTGCACACCACCGTGCTTGGCCCGGACGCGAAGCCGCTGGAGATCCAGATCCGCACTCTGGAGATGCACCGCAACGCCGAATACGGCATTGCCGCGCACTGGCGCTACAAGGAGACCCGCGGCACCCACAGTGGAACCAGCGAGGACCTGGACCAGATGGCGTGGATGCGCCAACTGTTGGACTGGCAGAAGGAGGCTGCCGATCCGAATGAGTTCCTGGATTCGCTGCGCTACGACCTCTCCACCGACGAGATCTTTGTGTTCACCCCGAAGGGGGATGCCATTACGCTTCCCGCGGGTGCCACCCCCGTGGACTTCGCCTATTCCGTGCACACCGAGGTCGGGCACCGCTGCATCGGTGCGAAGGTCAATGGACGTTTGGTTGCGCTGGAAAGCAAGCTGCAGACCGGCGACAAGGTAGAGATCTTTACCTCCAAGGACCAGTCGGCGGGCCCCAGCAAGGACTGGCTGAACTTCGTCGTTGTTCCGCGAGCCCGGGCCCGCATCAAGCAGTGGTTTGCCAAGGAGCGGCGCGGTGAGGCTGTCGAGGTCGGCCGTGACGCGCTCGCCGCGGAGGTGCAGCGTAATGGCGTGCCGGTGCAGCGCCTGTTCACTCCCGAATCAGTCCGCGCCTTGGCAGCCGACCTGGGATACGACGACGTCGACGCCCTGTACGCTGCCATCGGCCGCCACGAGGTCACCGCCGGGCACGTCGTCAACCAGCTTATGGACCAGCTCGCTGGCGAGGACGATGCGCCCCCGATGCTGCCCAACGAGGTTCCCGTCCACCCGGCTAGCCGGATCGCGAACACCCCGCAGGAGGGCCGTGGCGACGGCTCCGGCATCCTCGTGCAAGGAGAGGCGGACTTTTCCGCGAAGCTGGCGAAGTGCTGCACCCCGGTGCCGGGCGATGCGATCTTCGGCTTCATCACCAAGGGTGGCGGAGTCTCGGTGCACCGTACAGACTGCACCAACGCTCCGAAGCTGCACCAGGACCAGGAGCGAATCATCGAGGTGGGCTGGGCGCAGAGTTTCCAGAACGCCGTGTTCCTCGTGACGATCCAGATCGAAGGCCTGGATCGCAACGGCCTGCTCTCCGAGGTCACCCGCGTGGTTAGCGAGCAGAAGGTGCCGATCATCGCGACGAGCTCGCGCACCTCGGAGGATCGGGTGGCGATGATCCGTTTCACCTTCGAGGTCTCTGATACCAAGCAGCTGGGCTACCTGATGGGGCAGCTGCGCAACATCGAGGGCGTGTTCGACGTCTACCGAGTCACCACCGGCGGCTAGGACCCAGCCAACCCCCGTCGGGGCAGGAGCAACGACGAAGCCCGGGCACCCATGCGGGATACCCGGGCTTTGCGCAGCTGGAGTAGGGATCTAGCTGACGGTGGCCTTTTCGATCTTGACCTCATCAGCCGGCTTGCCGTCGCCCTCCGGGGCGGCGTCGTAGATCTTGTCCAGGGTGGCCAGGCCCTCGTCGCTGATCTTGCCGAAGACGTTGTACGCCGGTGGCAGCGTGGTGTCCTTCGTGACGAGGAAGAACTGGGAGCCATTGGTGTCCGGGCCGGAGTTAGCCATTGCCAGGGTGCCGCGCGGGTAGGTCAGCGGGGACTGGCTCTCGCCCTCGGCCACACCGTTGAGTGGGAATTCGTCGCCGAACTTGTAGCCCGGTCCGCCCGTGCCCTTGCCGGTCGGGTCGCCGCACTGCAGGATACCCATCTGATCGGACTTCACGTGGCGGTGGCAGACCGTGTTATCGAAGTAGTTCTGCTTGGCCAGCGACTCGAAGCTGTTCACCGAGCACGGGGAGGTGCCGCGGTCCAGCTCGATGGGAATCTCGCCGGCGGTGGTCTTCAGGTTCACCTTCACCAGGCCATCGGTCGGGATGTTCTCGGTGCCCGGCTTATCGACCTGCTTGGCCGCGCCGCCCTCATCCTCGTACTCGCAGCTGACCTGCTTCGGGTAGGCCGTCATCGGGCCGTCTGGCAGCGGCGGGTACTGCTGCTCCTCCTGAGCCTGGGTTTCGGTCTGGTCCTCGGAGTCATCGGAGCCCGTGTAGGTGCTGGCGAAGTAGATGCCGCCCACGATCGCGGCCAGGACCACGACGGTGGTCACCATCACGCCGAGCGGCGCGAGCTTAGCTTTGCGCTCGCGGCCTTTGATCGCCTTGTCGAGGTTATCCAGCGCCTCGTCGCGGCGCTGCGCGTTGGGCATCTTGCGCCCAGTGTTCTCACTCACGTGTTGAACCGGTGCCTTTCTTCCTGCGTGATCATCTTTAGCGTGATCATGGACGATTCGCGCAGAGCCTGGCTGTGGGGCCGCGGGCCTGCGTAACCTTTCCCATTATGCCCTAAGAAAACTATTTTCTGACACGATGGGGGCATGAAGAACTCCGAGAACACTGGTGCAGGGGTGCCCGCACCCACCTTCGAGCTGCTGGGCTTTCCAGCGGGCGCCTTCCAGACCAATTGCTACGTGCTGATCAATGCGGACGAATCCGCAGCACGCGACGAGCAGGGGCGCAGGCCCGCCACAGTGGTGGATCCGGGGCACGGAGCCCACGAGGTGATTAGCAGTGCCGCGAGCGAGCACAACTTCTATGTGGAGTCGATCGTGCTGACCCATGGCCACATCGACCACATGCGAGATGCCGCGGAGTTCGGGGTGCCCGTGCACGTCCACGAATACGACCGTTCGATGCTTGAGAACCCGGGCATGTACACCAACGTCCTCGACTTTGCACGCATCTTCGATACGGAGAACATGCGAGTCCCGGAGGAAATCCGGAACCTCGGCGATGAGATCAGCATCGGTGGTCAAACCTTTACCGTCCACCACATGCCGGGGCATTCGCCCGGATCCGTCATGTTCCGCATCCCGGGGCTGATCTTGGGCGGGGACGTCCTCTTCAACGGCGGCGTGGGACGGACGGACCTGCCTGGTTCGGACCCAGCTGATATGACGCTCTCCCTTAAGCGTCTGTCCGCCGAGTTCGATGACGACGACGTCGTCCTGCCCGGTCACGGTCCGCAGACAACGATCGGTCAGGAAAAGCAGACCAACCCCTTCTTGCACGAGGTGGGGTAGTGCTACGCCCGTGGCGGGCCAGCCACTAAGATCTGGTGGCGTGACTAACTCAGGTGAAAAGAAGTTCCAGCCGCTGCACGCCCCGAAGGGCATTCCGGACTACGTGCCGCCGCAGTCCAGCGAATTCCTGGCGGTGCGCACCGCGTTTCTCGACGCCGCCCACAACGCCGGTTACGAGCACATCGAGCTGCCCGTGTTCGAGGACACCTCGCTGTTCGCCCGCGGTGTGGGGGAGTCCACCGATGTGGTGAGCAAGGAAATGTATACCTTCGCTGACCGGGGTGGTCGCTCGGTGACGCTGCGCCCGGAGGGCACCGCTGGCGTGATGCGTGCGGTGATTCAGCACAATCTGGACCGGGGGCAGCTGCCAGCCAAGCTGGCCTACCACGGTCCGTTTTTCCGCTACGAGCGCCCGCAGGCCGGCCGTTTCCGCCAGCTCCAGCAGGTCGGCGTGGAGGCCATCGGGGTGGACGACCCGGCGCTGGATGCCGAGGTCATCGCCCTGGCAGACCGCTGCTTCCGCTCCATCGGGCTGGACGGCTTCCGCCTCGAGCTGACGAGCCTGGGGGATAGCACCGATCGCCCGGCATACCGCGCGAAGCTCCAGGAGTTCCTGGCCACGCTGCCGCTGGATGAGGAGACCCAGCGCCGCGCGGAGCTCAACCCGCTGCGTGTTCTGGACGATAAGCGCCCGCAGATGCAGGAGATGTTGCAAGACGCGCCGCTGATGAAGGACCACCTCTCCGATTCCTCCCGCGAGCACTTCGAGACCGTCACCGGCCTGCTGGAGGACATGGGAGTGGCGTACACGGTCAACCCGCGCATGGTTCGCGGGCTGGATTACTACACCAAGACCTGCTTCGAGTTCGTTCACGACGGCCTCGGGGCTCAGTCCGGGATTGGCGGTGGCGGTCGCTACGACGGTCTGATGGCTCAGCTCGGCGGCCAGGATCTCTCCGGCATCGGCTTCGGCCTCGGCGTGGACCGAGCCCTGCTGGCGCTCGAAGCGGAGGGCAAGACCGCCTCGACCGGTCGCCGCGTGGACGTGTTCGGCATCCCGATGGGCGATGCCGCGAAGCGCCACATGGTTGGCCTGATCAACGAGCTGCGAGCGGCGGGCGTTGCTGCGGACATGGCCTACGGCAACCGTGGGCTCAAGGGGGCGATGAAGGCAGCCAACCGGGCGAACGCTCAGCTCGCCGTCGTCATCGGCGACCAGGAGCTCGAGGCTGGCACCGTGGCAGTGAAGGACCTGCAGCTTGGGGAGCAGCACGACGTCGCAGTGGCGGACTTGACCACCCACATCCGTCAGCAGCTGGCGTAGTCCCCGGATCACCACGCGGGACTTTCGGCCAAAAAGAACGGCACTGTGCTTTCTCGCACAGTGCCGTTTTCGTTGCCGTGGGTTCTTCGGCCGCCCAGAATGAAGCACTACTGGAGGGCCTTAGCCGATGGCGTGCGCCCAAGCTGATGGCGCTTAGCGGCGGAAGTTCGCCTCGCAGCTGGCCATTGTTCCGCCCTGGTAGCCGCGCAGGAATGCGTCCACGCGCTGCTGGGAGGAGCCGTGAGTCCACTTCTCCGGGTTGACCGAGCGACCGGCAGACTTCTGAATGGCATCATCGCCGATGGACTGGGCAGTTTTCACAGCCTGATCCACCTGGTCCTGTGTGATCGGGTCGAGCATGGCGTCCGGCCCCTTATCTGCCTGGCTAGCCCACAGACCCGCGTAGCAGTCAGCCTGCAGCTCCATCTTCACGGCGTTGGAGTCCTTACCCGGGTTGTTGTAATCGGAGAGACCGAGGTTGCCCTCGAGGTGTTGAATGTGGTGGCCGAACTCGTGGGCGACAACATACATCTGGGCGAACGGGCCATCGGAGCCACCCATCTGCCGCAGCTGCTTAAAGAATGGCGTCGCGAAGTAGGCGGTCTCATCGCCCGGGCAGTAGAACGGTCCGGACTGGGAGGCATCAGCCGCCCCGCAGGCGGTGTTCAACTGACCAGAGCCGATGAAGAGCCCCGGCTTGGTGTACTCAATATTCGCCTCCTGGGGGAGCGCCTCGCCCCAGAAGTCGTCCAGAACCGTCGCGGTGGCCTGGATGCGGCAGTCGTCGTGCTCGTTGGCGTCCTCGTACGTCTTGCAGTGCGCGAGCGCATCCGAGTCGGTCTGCGGGACCTGCACATTGTTGGCCCCGCCGCCAATGCCTGGGATTCCGCCGCCGCTGTTGAGGAAGAAGATCACCAAGCCGGCGATGATGATG
Organism: Corynebacterium sp. UMB4614; assembly: GCF_030217065.1. NCBI lineage: Bacteria > Bacillati > Actinomycetota > Actinomycetes > Mycobacteriales > Corynebacteriaceae > Corynebacterium > Corynebacterium sp. UMB4614. The sequence continues at coordinate 85,940 of NZ_JASONC010000002.1, read as the reverse complement.
CCGGGCAGCCCGAAACGAGCGCCCACCTGACTCACCAACATGTTGATGAGGAAGTTGCCGCCGCCACGGTTTCCGCCGCCGAAGTTGGAGCCCCCGGAATTGCCGCCACCTTGGGCGCGGCCGGAGGAGTCGCCTAGATTTTGATTGAAGGTCACGCCCTAAAGTTTGCCACACTTGTTGATGGACTAAGCTGAAGGGTTGAATTCGACACCTTTTTCAAAGATTGAAAGCATCGGAAGGATAAGCGACGTGCTGCGAACCCATCTAGCAGGCGAACTTCGCCCAGGAGACATCGACTCGGAGGTCACCCTCACCGGCTGGGTAGGCCGTCGCCGAGACCACGGTGGCGTGATCTTCATCGACCTGCGCGACCGTTCCGGCGTCGCACAGGTCGTGTTCCGCGAGTCCGAGGTCGCCGAGCGCGCCCACGCGCTGCGCAGCGAGTACTGTGTCCGCGTCCGCGGTCGCGTGGAGGCCCGTCCGGAGGGTTCCGAGAACCCGAACCTGCCGTCCGGCGCCGTCGAGGTCAACGTCAGCGAGCTCGAGGTACTCAACGAGTCCGCCGCGCTGCCGTTCCAGATCGACGACCCGTCCTCCGCCGGCGAGGTCGGCGAGGAGACCCGCCTGAAGTACCGTTACCTGGATCTGCGCCGCGCCTCCCAGGGCGACGCACTCCGCTTGCGCTCCAAGGCCAACGCTGCGGCTCGCAAGGTTCTCGAGCGCCACGATTTCACGGAGATCGAGACCCCGACGCTGACCCGTTCCACCCCGGAGGGCGCACGTGACTTCCTGGTTCCGGCACGCCTGAAGCCAGGCACCTTCTACGCTCTGCCGCAGTCCCCGCAGCTGTTCAAGCAGCTGCTCATGGTCGCCGGCATGGAGCGGTACTACCAGATTGCCCGCTGCTACCGGGACGAGGACTTCCGCGCCGACCGCCAGCCGGAGTTCACCCAGCTGGACGTCGAGATGAGCTTCGTCGACCAGGAGGACGTCATCGCCCTGGCCGAGGAGATCCTCACCGAGGTGTGGTCCACCGCCGGTTACGAGGTCCAGACCCCGTTCCCGCGCATGACCTACGCTGACGCAATGCGCCTCTACGGCTCCGATAAGCCGGATCTGCGCTTCGACATCCAGATCACTGAGTGCACCGAGTTCTTCAAGGACACGACCTTCCGCGTGTTCCAGAACGAGTACGTCGGTGCCGTCGTCATGGATGGTGGGGCCAGCCAGCCACGCCGCCAGCTCGACGCCTGGCAGGAGTGGGCCAAGCAGCGCGGTGCAAAGGGCCTGGCCTACATCCTGGTGGGCGAGGACGGCGAGCTGTCCGGTCCAGTCGCGAAGAACATCACCGACGACGAGCGCGCTGGTATTGCCGACCACGTCGGTGCGAAGCCGGGCGACTGCATCTTCTTTGCAGCCGGCGACACCAAGTCTTCCCGCGGCCTGCTGGGCGCGGCACGCGGCGAGATCGCCCAGAAGCTGGGGCTCATTGACGACAACAAGTGGGCCTTCACCTGGGTCGTTGACGCGCCGATGTTCGAGCCTGCAGCAGATGCCCGCGCAGAGGGCGATGTGGCTCTTGGCAACTCCGCATGGACTGCCGTGCACCACGCATTCACCTCCCCGAAGCCGGAGTTCCTGGACTCCTTCGACCAGGATCCGGGTTCCGCGCTGGCCTACGCCTACGACATCGTCTGCAACGGCAACGAGATCGGTGGCGGCTCCATTCGTATCCACCAGCGGGACGTCCAGGAACGAGTGTTCCAGGTCATGGGAATCTCCCAGGAGGAGGCCCGCGAGAAGTTCGGCTTCCTGCTCGACGCCTTCGCCTTCGGCGCTCCGCCGCACGGCGGCATCGCGTTCGGCTGGGACCGAATCGTCAGCCTGCTGGGCGGCTTCGACTCCATCCGCGATGTCATCGCCTTCCCGAAGTCCGGCGGCGGTGTCGACCCACTGACGGATGCACCGAGCGAGATCACCCCGGAGCAGCGTAAGGAATCCGGCATCGACGCGAAGCCGAAGAAGGCCGCAGAGGCGCAGGCCGGCGCAGCCAAGACCAGCTCCAAGTAGCGCGAAAAGATAAAAAGACCAGCTGGGTGGCACATGGTGCCGGTCCGTTGGCAATGAGGATGAGTAAACAGGTGTCCGAACACAATCCAGCCCTCTCCGTGGCGGCAGTAGGCGAGTCCGCGCAGCGAGTCCTCGCCGCCCGCTTCGGCGGATCGCCGGAACTGAGCAGCCCGGAGAACCTCGGAGGAAACGGATCCTCCCTGGTCCTGCGCGCTCGGGTCGGGCACAATGACTTCCTCCAGGAACGCACGGTGGTGGTCAAACAGCTACCACCTGAGGCCTCGGGCGAAGATCACTCATCCCTCGGGGACCCGGAGGCTAACCGGTCACGCGGTAGCAGGAGAATCTCCTTCGACCGCACCGGGCTTTTCCGCGAGCTCGTGGCTTATCAGTTCACAAACACCCTGGCTGAGGAATCACGGCCAGGCCCCTTGCTGCTGGCGTATGACATCGAGGAACGCCTCCTGATCCTCTCGGACCTTGGTGAAGGCCAGAATTTCGCTGAGGTGCTCACTCAATTGCCGGCCAAGGATCGCCGCACCGCACTGCGGAAGCTGGGGCGGTCACTCGGTCGCATGCATGTAGCTACCGCAGGTAAAGAGGAGTCCTATGACACCCTCTTCCGCCGCCAGTGCCAGAAGCATGGCTACGACTTTGAGGATGTCGCCGACCAGCAGCCGAAGATTGAGGACACTATCGCGCTCGGACTGGAGCTGATGGAGGGCAACTCAATCGCCATGCACCCGGAGGTCACCCGGTTGGCGAACCTGTCGGCGAAGCGACAGTCGGATGCCACCGCTCGTGCCTTCACTCCGTTCGACCTCATGCCGGATAACATCGTCTTGGCGCAGCGCGTGTTCTTCCTCGACTACGAGTGGGCAGGGTTCCGCGATATTGCCTTCGACGTCGCGTGTGTCATGGCCGGTTTCCCACAGGACCTGACGACCCCGGCCCTGAACGATCAGGAGACCGCCGAGTTCCTCGATGCCTGGCGCGCAGAGGTCGTGCACTACTGGCCGGAGTTCCGGGACGACGCCTACTTCAACGAGGTCCTGGTGGCCTCGCTGGTCGCGTGGGCCTTCTTCTCTCTGGCGCTCCTGTATTACGGTTCCGATAAGGTTAATGACCTGCGCGAATTCGATATCGAGGTCGATGACTTGAAGAAGCTGACGACCGCACAGCTCATCGATCTCGCGACCACCGTGGACGCCGTCTTGCGCTTCACGGCGGGGCTGGGCGAGGAGCGTTTCGCACCCGTCATTGAGCTTGCAGAAAATCTCCTGGCGGCGCTGGCCCCGCTGGGCGCGCACCCGCAGCGACGCGAGGACTAGGCGCGACGTGGAGGACCTGTTCACCCAGGCCGAACCCAACCAGTCTGGGACCGGTGCAGCGGAGGCGGAAGCATACTTTCACCCGGGTTCGCATGCGCCGCTGGCAGTCCGCATGCGGCCGCGAAGCCTGGCTGAGGTGGTGGGGCAGGACCACGTGCTGGGGCCGGGGACCCCGCTGCAGCGGCTCATTGACGGGCGCGGCGACTCCTCCGTCATCCTGTTCGGGCCACCCGGCACGGGCAAAACCACCATCGCATCGCTGATCTCGGCGGCATCCGGACGTCACTTTGTCGCTCTGTCTGCCCTGAATTCCGGGGTCAAGGAGGTCCGGGCTGTCATCGAGGACGCCCGTCGTCGACTGCTCCACGGGGAGCGCACCGTGCTCTTCATCGACGAGGTGCACCGTTTCTCCAAAACCCAGCAGGACGCCTTGCTCGCGGCGGTGGAGAACCGCACGGTGCTGTTGGTGGCCGCCACGACCGAGAACCCGAGCTTCTCCGTGGTCTCGCCGCTGCTCAGCCGCTCGCTGCTTGTCCAGCTGAAGTCTCTGGACGAAGAAGGCATCAAATCCGTGCTGCGTCGCGCCATCGCCGATGAGCGGGGCTTGGCCGGCCAGGTGCAGATCGCTGACGACGCCCTGGGCCAGCTCGCCGCGGTCTCCGGCGGGGATGCTCGACGCAGCCTGACGTACCTCGAGGCCGTCGCCGAGGACGTCCTGCAACAGAACGAGGACGTCGGCGAGGTCCCCACAATCACGGTCGCCGACGTCACCCGCTCCACGAATAAGGCAGTGGCTCGCTACGACCGCGACGGCGACCAGCACTACGACGTCACGAGCGCATTCATCAAGTCCATGCGTGGCTCCGACCCGGATGCCGCGCTGCATTACCTTGCGCGGATGCTCGAAGGAGGGGAGGACCCCCGGTTCATCTCCCGGCGTTTAGTCATCGTCGCTTCTGAGGACATCGGAACCGCGGATCCTACTGCCCTGCAGGTCGCAGTCGCGGCGCACCAGGCGGTGAGCTTCATCGGTATGCCGGAGGCCCGCATCACGCTGGCCCATGCCACCGTCCACATGGCCACCGCCCCGAAGAGCAACGCCGCCTACGTTGGCATCAACGAGGCCATCGCCGACATCCGGGCGGGCAAGGGGGCGATCGTTCCAGCCCACCTGCGCGACGGACACTACAGCGGCGCGAAGGCCCTCGGAAACGCTACCGGCTACCAGTACCCGCACGATGATCCCCGGGGCGTGCTGCGCCAGCAGTACCTGCCGGATGACCTGGTCGAAGCGGAGTACTACCGGCCCACCACTCACGGCCACGAGCGTACGATCCACAGTCGCCTGGACACGCTGCGGGGTATTGTGCGTGGGTCGCGTCCGGGCAAGTAGAATGCCATCTGTAGTTTTAGCTTTCCCCGCGGCACGCAACCCGCAGGAGGCGGTCGGCCCCACTCAGGCCGCCAAGACAACCCGAGACAGATTGAGGTAGCACAACCGTGCAGACGCATGAGATTCGCCAGCGCTTCACCGACCATTTCGTGAAAAGCGGTCACACCGAGGTGCCCAGCGCGTCGTTGATCCTCGACGACCCGAACCTGCTCTTCGTCAACGCGGGTATGGTCCCCTTCAAGCCCTACTTCCTGGGCCAGGAGACCCCGCCGTTCGGCACCGCCACCTCCATCCAGAAGTGCGTGCGCACCCTCGATATCGACGAGGTCGGCATCACCACCCGCCACAACACCTTCTTCCAGATGGCCGGCAATTTCTCCTTCGGCCAGTACTTCAAGGAAGGCGCGATTAAGAACGCGTGGACGCTGCTGACCAATTCCGTTGACGACGGTGGCCTGGGAATGGACCCGGACCGCCTCTGGGTCACCGTCTACGAGGACGACGACGAGGCCGCGCAGCTGTGGCACGACCTTGTCGGTCTACCCACCGAGCGCATCCAGCGCCTCGGGATGGAGGATAACTACTGGCACATGGGCGTGCCCGGACCGTGTGGGCCGTGCTCCGAGATTTACTACGACCGTGGCCCGGCTTATGGTGCGGACGGTGGCCCGGCAGTGGACGATAGCCGATTCATCGAGATCTGGAACCTCGTGTTCATGGAGTTCGAGCGCGGCGAAACCAAGCCCGACGGCAGCTTCGACATCGTGGGCAACCTGCCGAAGAAGAACATCGATACCGGCATGGGCGTGGAGCGCCTCGCATTCCTGCTGCAGGGCGTGGATAACGTCTACGAGACCGACCTGCTGCGCCCGGTGATCGACACCGCCGAGAAGCTGACCGGCACTCGCTACGGCTCGGAGGATAAGGGCGATATCCGCTTCCGTGTCATCGCCGACCACAGCCGTACCGCGCTGATGCTCATCCTCGACGGCGTGACCCCAGGCAACGAGGGGCGTGGCTACATCCTGCGTCGCCTGATCCGCCGCATCATTCGCTCCGCCCGACTGCTGGGTGCTCAGGGGCCTGTCATCGAGCAGCTCCTGGACACCGTCCGCGAGGCGATGACCCCGTCCTACCCGGAGATCGCGGAGAACTGGGAGCGCATCCGCTCCGTGGGCGTGACCGAGGAGAAGGCCTTCCTGAAGACCCTCGAGTCCGGTTCCCAGCTTTTCGAGCAGTTCCTCACGGAGGCCCGCAACAGCGGCGCCACGGTGGTACCGGGCGAGGTTGCCTTCTCGCTGCACGACACCCACGGCTTCCCGATCGACCTGACCCGCGAGATGGCCGAGGAGGCCTCGCTGACGGTCGACGAGGAGGGCTTCCACGAGCTGATGGCCGAGCAGAAGGCTCGCGCCAAGGCTGATAACGCCGCCAAGAAGCACGTCCACGCGGACCTGAGCGTCTACCGCGCATTCATCGACTCTCACCCGACCCACTTCACCGGCTACGAGAACACGGTGGACGAGGGCAAGGTTCTGGGCCTGGTCGTCGACGGCCAGCTCGCCGACCGCGCGTCCGCCGGCCAGCACGCCCAGGTCATCCTGGATCAGACCCCGTTCTACGCTGAGTCGGGTGGCCAGATGGCCGACCGTGGCGACCTCCGCGGCCCAGGTGGCCTGGCTAAGGTCGTGGACGTCCAGAAGATCGCCAAGAAGGTCTGGGCGCACCAGATCGAGGTCACCGAGGGAGAGCTCGCCATCGGAGAGCTCCTCGAGGCCCGCGTCGACCAGAAGTGGCGCCACCAGGCCCGTCAGGCGCACTCCGGTACCCACCTGATCCACGCCGCGCTGCGCGAGGTGCTGGGACCGACAGCCGTGCAGGCCGGTTCCATGAACAAGCCCGGCTACCTGCGCTTCGACTTCTCCTACGGGGATCAGCTGACCGAGAAGCAGCTGCAGCAGATCGAGGAGATCGCGAACTCCGCGGTGGACACTGACTACCAGGTCAATACCATCGAGACCTCCCTGGAGGAGGCCAAGGCGATGGGTGCGATGGCGCTGTTCGGCGAGAACTACGGCAACCAGGTTCGTGTCGTCGAGATTGGCGGACCATTCTCCATGGAGCTGTGCGGCGGTATCCACGTGGACCACTCCTCCCAGATTGGCCCGATCAGCGTGCTCGGTGAGTCCTCCGTGGGCTCCGGCGTGCGCCGCATCGAGGCCTACACCGGAATGGATTCCTTCCGCCACCTCGCTGCCGACCGTTCCCTGGTCGCGAACCTCGCAGCGAATTTTAAGGCCACCAGCGAGGAGATCCCGGAGCGCATCGACGCGCTGACCGCCAAGCTCAAGGCCGCAGAGAAGCAGGTCCAGCAGCTGCGTGCCCAGCAGCTGGCAGCCCAGGTCGGCAGCATCGTGGACAGCGCCGCAGATGTATCCGGTGTGAAGGTGCTGACCCAGAACCTCGGGGAGGGCCTGGGTGCGAAGGACCTGCGTTCGGTGGCGCAGGACGCCATCGCCCGCTTCAACTCCGAGGCGGCGGCCGTGCTCTTCACTGCCCAGGACGGCGAAAAGGTTCCGTTCGTTGCCGCGGCCAACCCGCAGGCTGTCGAGCGTGGGCTGAAGGCCGGCGACCTGGTGAAGGCATTCGGCGCCGAGGTTGGTGGCCGTGGTGGCGGTAAGCCAGCCCTGGCGCAGGGCTCCGGTTCCGATGCTTCCGGTGTCGACGCCGGCCTGGCCGCCGTGCAGCGCCTCGTGAACGAGACCCTGAGCTAGTTCCGCGAGGTCGATCGCCGATGGCATCCGATTTTTCCCGCGAGGAGATTTCGCCAGATCGTCCCGACCCGGAAACCGACCCGGGGCGGGGACGGCGGCTGGCTCTCGACGTCGGCAGTGTGCGGATCGGCGTTGCGCTGAGCGACCCGGATGGCATCCTGGCCTCTCCACTGGAGACGGTCGCCGCCGCCGTCGACGGCTCCGATGTGTCGCGCGTCGTGGAACTGATCGAGGAGAACTTCGTCGTGGAGGTCGTCGTCGGTCTTCCGGTGGCGCTGCGCGGCAACCACACCGCGAGCACCGCGGCAGCCCTCGACTTTTACGAGGACCTGGCCGAAGAGCTGCCCGACCTCCCGATACGGCTCGTCGACGAACGCATGTCCACCATGGCAGCCACCCAGGCCTTTCAGGCCTCCGGGGTGAGCGCCAAGAAGGGTCGGAAGCGGATTGACCAAGCCGCGGCGGTGCACATTCTCCAGGGGTGGCTTGACGCCCGTCGGCGCGTCATCTCGTAATCGAATTGTGATCATGGAATAATGTCCGATGATCGATCCACGATCATCGGATGCATCGCTGTCCTATGGCGATGCTTCGCGTTGCCTTCACGCTTCGAGCGTGGCCGCGCGTTCCGTAGCACCTGAGATCCGAAAGGCATAGTTGCATGACCCTGAAGCGGAGTATGCAACCGAAGTACCGGCGCCGCCGTCAACTGGCAGTCGCGCTGGCTTTGGCGCTCACCCTGCTGTTGGTGGGCATCTCCGGGTACGTCTGGTACCAGCGGTCCGTCGTCGGCCAGCGCGACTACGAGGGTGCGGGCAATGGAACGGTCGTGATGGTCAAGGTCGGCGAGGGGGACAGCCTGTCTTCCATCGCCCCGACATTGGTGGAGAAGAAGATTGTTGGCTCCCGGCGGGCGCTGATGCGCGAGGCCGAAGCCCGGGACGCCAGCCTGCAGACCGGTTACTATCCGCTTCAGGAAAAAATGTCGGCCTCGGCCGCGCTGGACGCGCTGACAGACGACGCTAACCGCCGCGGCGTCGTCGACATCCCGACCGGCCTGCCGCTGGAGGACGTCACCGTCGTGGGCGGGAAGACGCGCGAGGGGATTTACTCGCTGATCTCCGCCCAGACCTGCTCGAGCGAGGATGAGTGCATCTCCTCCGATACGCTGCGCGAAGCCGTGGTCAGCTCCACCCCGGAGGAGTTGGAGGTGCCGCAGTGGGCGAAGGGGGCGGTGGCCGACCGCGCCGATGATCCGCGCCGCATCGAGGGGCTGATCTCCCCGGGCGTGCACCTTTTCGACCCGACCTCGACCCCGCAGGAGATCATGCGCGAGCTGATCAGCAACTCTGCGGCGGAATACGAGGCGACGGGGCTGCTCAAGGCTGCTGAGGCTGTGGGCCTAAGCCCATATGAGATGATCACCGCGGCCTCCCTGGTGGAGCGCGAGGCACCTGCCGGGGACTTCGACAAGGTTGCTCGCGTGATCCTCAACCGACTCAAGGAAGACCAGCGTCTGGAGTTCGACTCCACGGTGAACTACGACGTCGACGAGCAGGAGGTCGCCACGACGGATAGCGACCGCGCTCGCCGCACCCCGTGGAGTACTTATGCGAAGAAGGGGCTGCCGGAGACCCCTATCGCCTCCCCGGGTATTCAGGCGCTGCAGGCGATGGAGCACCCCGCTGAGGGCGATTGGCTCTACTTCGTCACCATCAACAAGGATGGCGAGACCGTGTTCAACCGGGACTTCGATGCCCATGAGGCCGCGATCGAGAAGGCGCGCGCCAACGGCGTGCTGGACTCGGCCCGCTAAGCAATAAGCCAGGAGGAAGAGGAAGCCGATGTCGGAAAGCCAGGATGCCCAGTTGTCTACCGGCGGTGACCCTCAGCCCACTGCGGACTCGGCAGGTGCGAGTGTGCTCAGTCCGGAAGAATTTTTTGCGCTAAGCGGCCCCCGCTGCGCGGTCCTGGGCAGCCCGGTGTCGCATTCGCTGTCCCCGGTGATCCACAAGGCTGGCTACCGGGCCACGGGCCTGGAGCTGGATTACTACCGGGTGGAGGCGCCGGAGGCCCGGGACATCCGGGTGATCGTTCAGGCGCAGGATCCGGACATCCGGGGCTTGTCTGTCACTATGCCGGGCAAGGGCGCAGCACTCGAGCTGGCGGGGCTGGCGACGAAGCGGGCCGAGGATATCGGCTCCGCCAACACGCTGGTGCCGCAGGAGGATGGCCGCTGGCTCGCGGATAACACCGACGTCGACGGTCTCACCGCCTGCCTGAACGCGGTGACAGCCGAGCTCACCGAGCGCGATCCGGAACGAGGCGCACCCTTCGCCGGGCAGACGGCCGTCATTGTCGGTAACGGTGGCACCGCCCGCCCCGCCGTTGCTGCTGCAGCGGCTGCCGGATTCTCCGAGATTAACGTGGTCGCCCGTTCGGAGCGTGCGCTGAACCTGCAGGCGCTCACCGAGTCGCTGGGCATGGAGTTTTCCTGGACCCGGTTCGATGCCCCGGAGCTGGGCCACGTGTGTGGCCAGGCTGCAGCGCTGATTTCGACGGTCCCGGAGGACGTCGCTGCGGAGTACGTGGATGAGTTCTGTCGCGCTGAGTCTGTCATCGACGTGATCTACGATCCTTATCCGACCGCGCTGTTGGCTCAGGCCAAGCAGCAGGGGCTGCCAGTCTCCGATGGTCTGCAGATGCTCGCTGGCCAAGCGGAGGAGCAGTTCCGGCTGTTCACCGGCCAGCAGGCTCCCGAGGGACTATTCTTGGCCGAACTGCACCAGCACCTGGCGCTGGACTAACTCGGAGCCTTATCTTCTCAGCGCAGGCGGGGAAAGAGATTCCTGCGTGGGGGCGCAGGGGACTCTTTGGGGCAGGGGAGAAGACTCTAGGGGAGCAAGATTAAGGGGGGAGCCATCGGTGATGTGCGCTGTGCTTGCCACGCTTGGCGTGGCTGTGGCCTACCTGGGGGTCGTAGATTGGCGGCATCGTCGCATCCCCAACGCTGTGGTGCTCCCCAGCATCCTCTCTGCTGTTGTCGCGGCGTGTGTCTGGCAGCCTTCAGCACTCGTCGGGGGCTCGGTGTGGTGGCTATTGTTCAGCTTCTTCCACCAACGCTCTGTAAAGAACCGCCACGAGGGGAGCGGAGCTCCTGGCCAGTACTTCGGTGGCGGGGACGCCAAGTTTGCGGCGGTGTGCGGCATCCTTGCTGCCTGGCACGGAGTGGGTTGGGTGTTGCTCGCCATCGGCACTTCCGGCGTGCTCACGACCGCCGGGATACTGATCCAGAATCGGGCCAGAAAGGCTCCACCCCATCGGCCTGTCGCCATGGGACCGGCAATGGTTCTGGGTACGCTGCTGGCCTTCGCAGTGTCCTTATAATTGTTCGATAGCTCACATAGTAGACTTGTCGGCATGCTTCGATGGACTACTGCTGGTGAATCCCATGGCCAGGCGCTGATTGCGCTGGTGGAAAACCTCCCCGCTGGGCTGAGCGTGACTCGCGAGGACGTCGCGGAACAGCTCGCCCGCCGTCGCCTCGGCTATGGTCGCGGCGCCCGGATGAAGTTTGAGGCGGACGAGCTGACCTTCGTCTCTGGCGTCCGACACGGCAAGACCCTCGGCAGCCCGGTGGCCGTCATGATTGGCAACACCGAGTGGCCGAAGTGGACCACCATCATGTCCGCCGACCCGGTTGATCTGGAGGACCCGGAGGTAGCCAAGGCGATGGCCTCCGGTCGCGGGGCGAAACTCACCCGCCCGCGCCCGGGCCACGCGGACTTCGCCGGCATGCTGAAGTACGACCACGACGAGGCCCGCCCGATCCTGGAGCGTGCCTCCGCCCGCGAGACCGCTGCCCGCGTCGCCGCCGCCACCTTCGCCCGCGCCCTGCTGCGCGAGGTACTGGGAGTGGAGGTCTTCAGCCACGTCGTCTCGATCGGTCGTAGCGAGCCCTATACCGGCCCCACCCCGAGTTTCTCCGACTTGGAAGCTATCGACGCCTCCCCGGTGCGCGCCTTCGATAAGGCCTCGGAGGACGCGATGGTCGAGGAGATCAAGGCGGCTAAGAAGAGCGGCGACACCCTCGGCGGCATCGTGGAGGTCGTGGTCAAGGGCCTGCCGATCGGCTTGGGCTCCCACACATCCGGTGACGCTCGCCTCGACGCCCAGTTGGCCTCCGCCGTCATGGGGATCCAGGCCATCAAAGGGGTCGAGATCGGCGACGGCTTCGAGGAGGCCCGCCGCCGCGGCTCCGAAGCCCACGACGAGATGGTGCGCGAAGACGGGGAGATCACCCGACTGAGCAACCGCGCTGGCGGGATCGAGGGCGGCATGACCAACGGTGAGGATGTCATCGTCCGCGCCGCGATGAAGCCGATCAGCACGGTCCCGCGCGCCCTACGCACCGTCGACATGGCCACCGGAGAGGCCGCGACCGGCATCCACCAGCGCTCCGACGTCGTCGCCGTCCCCGCAGCAGGAGTCGTCGCCGAGGCGATGGTTGCCCTCGTGCTGGCTCGGGCCACCGTTGAGAAGTTCGGGGGCGATTCCCTCGCCGAGATGAAGCGCAACGTGGCCGCTTATCAACAGCAGGTCGCCGAGCGGCTGGATTTCTAACCGACCCGCGGACAAGGAGGCTTCGCGAAAGATGACTCGACCAGGGCAATCCACACCGGTTAACGCGCAGCACACGGCACCTGGGCAGCGCCCCAAGGTTGTGCTCGCTGGGTTGCCGGGCGCGGGTAAATCCACGATGGGCCGGCGCATCGGGCATGCCCTCCACCTGCCCGTCATCGATACCGATGAGCTCATCGCCGAACGCTTCAACAAGCCCTGCGGCGACGTGCTGCGGGAGCTCGGCGAGGAGAAATTCCGCGCTGCTGAGGAGGAAGCCGTCGCTCAGGCACTGCAGACTAACGCGGTGGTGTCCCTGGGCGGGGGAGCTGTGAAGAGCGCGAAGACCCGCGAGGCCCTCATGAACCACCAAGTCGTCTACCTCTATGTAGACGTCGCTGAGGGCGTTCGCCGTACCTCCGGGAACAAAACCCGCCCGCTGCTGGACGTCCCCAACCCCGAAGAGGTCTATCAGCGACTCTACGACGAGCGCCACGAGCTCTATGAAGAGGTCGCGAGCTTCCGCATCCGCTCCGGCAACCACGACCCGCAGCGGACAGTGACTGCCATCCTGCAGTACCTCGAAGACGCGGAACAGCTCTAGGAGACATCACTGGGCCGTTCACCCGCGGCACTGCCACCACGGCCGACCACCAAACCACCACAGCAATAGAGAAAGAATGTGACAGCGTGACAACGCCTTACTCCGCGCAGCAGCCCACCCCAACGCGCATCGATGTGCGCACCGCTTCGCCGTACCCGGTCCTCATCAGCCGCGGCATCGAGACGATGATCCCGCCGATGCTCGAGGCCACCGAGGGCGCCAGCACCTTCTTGATCATCCACCAGCCGGCCCTGGCTGAGCGTGCAGCCCACGTCGCGAAGTTGCTGGAGGCCGAGGGCAAGGTCGCCGAGCTGTTGGAGATCTCCGACGCTGAGGACGGCAAGACCATTGCATCCGCCGAACGTTGCTGGGATCGCTGCGCAGATGCCGGGCTGACGCGCCAGGACTGCATCGTCTCCGTCGGCGGTGGCGCTGCCACCGACCTCGCCGGGTTCATCGCCGCCACCTGGATGCGCGGTATCCGCGTGGCACACGTCCCGACCTCTTTGCTCGGGATGGTCGACGCCGCAGTGGGCGGCAAGACGGGGATCAACACCACCCGGGGTAAGAACCTCGTCGGTGCCTTCCACGAACCGGCCGTGGTCCTCATCGACCTGGACACCCTCAAGGACCTGCCCCGCGAGGAGCTCATCGCTGGCTCCGCGGAGATCATCAAGGCGGGCTTCATCCGTGACGAGCGCATCATCGAGATCTACGAGGAGGACCCGGCCGAGGCGCTGAACCCCGCCGGTGATGTACTCCCAGAGCTGATCGAGCGGGCGATCAAGGTCAAGGCAGAGGTGGTGGCCCAGGACCTCAAGGAGTCCTATATCCGGGAGATCCTCAACTACGGGCACACCTTCTGCCACGCGGTCGAGCAGCAGGAGGACTACCGCTGGCGTCACGGTCAGGCCGTGGGCGTGGGCATGATGTTCGAGGCTGAGCTGGCCAAGGCCGCCGGTCTCATCGACCAGCAGCTCGTGGACCGGCACCGGAACATCCTGCGCAGCGTTGGGTTGGCGACGACCTATCAGCACTCCGATTTCGACACCCTCATTGAGGTCATGGGGCGGGATAAAAAGAATAAGCAGGGCAAGATTCGCTTCGTCGTCCTCGAGGGACTGGCGAAACCAACCCGGCTCGAGTCCCCGAGCAGGGAACACCTGGACGCAGCGTGGGAGGCGATTTCGCAGTGACCGCACAGGAACAGCAGCTGACGGTGAGCGTGCTCAACGGCCCGAACCTCAACCGGCTGGGCAAGCGCCAGCCGGAGGTCTACGGGGCGACGACGCTAGCCGACGTTGAGGCCCTGATCGCCGATGAGGCGGCACGCCTGGGTGTGGCGGTGGAGTTCTTCCAGAGCAACAACGAAGGCGAGATGCTGGACCGCATCCATGCGGCAGCTGACCAGGGGCATGCGGTGATCATCAACCCGGGTGGCTGGACGCACACTTCTGTGGCGCTGCGCGACGCTCTCGCGGAGGTCGCCGACGGGCAGGGCTTCGTGGAGGTCCACATTTCCAACGTCCACGCCCGCGAGCCCTTCCGTCACCACAGCTACCTCAGCCCCATTGCCCGCGGCGTGATCGCTGGCTTGGGGATCGAGGGATACCTGGCGGCCCTGCGTTACCTCGCGCAGAGCTAGCACCGCCGACGTCTTTGAGGGCGGGGTCGGGCTCAACGCTCCGCGCAATGACCCGCGCCTGCGAGTGTGGACGCCCAGGGGAGTAGCGTGGGGGTGATTGAACCCAGCATGGGGGAAACAACGATCGAAGGAGAGCGCGAATGACCCAGACTCAGCGATACGCCGAGCGCCGCAACAAGCTTGCCGCACGCCTACAGGAGCGCGACCTGCCGGGCCTTCTGGTCACTGACCTGAAGAACGTTCGCTACCTCACCGGTTTCAGTGGCTCCAATGCGGTGTACCTGCAGCGGCCGGACGGCCGGGGCGTGCTCGGCACCGATGGCCGATACGCCACCCAGGTGGAGATCGAGACCGGCCAGCCAGAGGATGTCGAGCTCCTCATCGACAATAAGCTGCTCGAGCAAGTCCCGGAGCGGGCTCAGGTCACCGGCTTTGCTGTGGAGTCCAGCCTGAGCATCGGCGAGGCGAAGAAGCTTGCCGCGGACGGGCCGCTGCCGGAGGTGGCGGTCGGCATCGTCGAGGAGCTTCGCTTGGTCAAGGACAGCGCGGAGATCGCCGCCCTCGAGGCAGCCGGGGAGCTCGCAGATTCGGTGTGGCAGGAATTCCTCGACGAGGGCGGCATCCGCGAGGGACGCACTGAAATCGAGGCCGCAGCGGACCTTGAGTACCGCCTGCGCAAGGCCGGTGCCGAAGCACTGAGCTTCGATACCATCCTGGCGTCGGGAGTTAACGCCACCAAGCCGCACGCCGGTGTCTCCCGCGACCCGATCGTGCCCGGTCTGGTCACCGTCGATTTCGGCATCTACCTGGACGGTTACGCCTCCGACCAGACACGCACCGTCTGCGTGGGGGAGCCGGACGAGCTCTCCGCCACCCTCTACGACGTCGTCCTGCGCTCGCAGCGGGCTGGTGCCGCGGCCGTCGCCCCGGGAACCGCTCTGTTCGATATCGATAAGACCTGCCGGGACATCATCACCGATGCTGGCTACGGCGAGTACTTCGTGCACTCGACGGGCCACGGCGTGGGCCTGGACGTCCACGAAGCGCCGTCGGCGAACTCCCGGGTCGACCGATCAGTAACGCTTGCTGAGGGGATGACGCTGACCGTGGAGCCAGGGATCTACATCCCGGGCAAGACCGGCCTGCGCATCGAAAACACCTACGTGGTCACGGCCGACGGGGCGAAGAGCTGCAACGCCTCCAGCACTGATCTGCGCATCGTTTAAGGTGTTAGAATAAGTCGAACGAGAACGCCCGAGACCTCGGGCGTCGACGTGCGCGCAAAAAATCTCAACGAGAATAGAGGAGCCTGAACTAGTGGCAACCACTGCAGATTTCAAAAACGGTATGGTCCTGATGATCGACGGCAAGCTGCAACAGATCGTGGAGTTCCAGCACGTCAAGCCAGGTAAGGGCCCGGCGTTTGTGCGTACGAAGCTCAAGGACGTCGTCTCCGGCAAGACCGTGGACAAGACCTTCAACGCAGGTGTGAAGGTCGAGCAGGCCACCGTCGACCGCCGCGACATGACCTACCTGTACAACGACGGCTCCGCCTACGTCCTCATGGACGACAAGACCTTCGACCAGGTCGAGCTGCAGCCGGAGCTCATGGGTGACGGCGCGAAGTTCCTGCTGGAGAACTCCCGCGTCAACGTTTCCTTCCACGACGGCCAGGCGCTGTTCGCTGAGCTGCCGGCCAACGTTGACCTCAAGATCGAGCACACCGATCCGGGCCTGCAGGGCGACCGCTCCACCGGTGGCTCCAAGCCAGCCACCCTGGAGACCGGTGCCGAGATCCAGGTGCCGCTGTTCATCGAGACCGGCAACGTCGTCAAGGTGGACACCCGCACCGGCGAGTACCTGTCCCGCGTCACCCAGTAACACCCCAGGAGCCTGATACTTCCTCATGGTTGAACCACAGTCGCCGTCGCCATCCTCGCGCCCCGAAAGCCAGAACCCGCAGTCTGCGGGGGAGGGCAAAGGCTCGAAGGATGAGCGTTCGGCTGCGCGTTTCAAGCGGCGTGGTGCGCGCTATAAGGCCCGCCGCCGTGCCGTGGACATCCTCTTCGAGGCGGAGTTCCGCGACATCGACCCGGTCGACATCATGGAAGAGCGCGCGGAGCTAGCTAAGGATCAGGAAAACCAGATCAAGCCGATCCCGGAGTACACCTCCCAGATCGTGCCCGGCGTGGCAAGTAACCTCGACGCGATCGACGACGCCATCGCCGTGCACCTCACCAGCGATTGGACCCTGGATCGCATCCCCGCCGTGGACCGCGCGGTCATGCGCGTGGCGGCGTGGGAACTGATGTTTAACCCGGACGTTCCGCACCGCGTTGCCCTGTCCGAGGGGATCGAACTTGCCAGCGAGTACTCCCACGTCAAGGCCCCGGACTACGTCAACGCTGTGCTCGACGGCGTGGCCACAGACGCGGACGCCGCGATGGCTGACCGTCTGGCCACCCAGCGCGAGCAGGAACAGTCGGGGTCCGAGGAGGGCTCTGCTCCTGCCCCGGCAGATATCGAGGCGCTGGTTGATTCCGTGATCGCAGACCCCACCGAGCAGGTGGGGGACGGCGCCGCAGAAGAGACCGAAGACGGGCAGGCGGGTCCTGCTGAAAGCGCCGCCGCTGACGGCCAGAACTCCGTCTAAAGAGCGAGGTTTTTCAGTCGCGGCATCGTGTCGGCGAATGAGTAAATCGCACCCATCTACCCCCGGTTGCCCCGCGCAGCCGGGGGTAGTGCTTTGTGCTATCGTTCACATGAAAGGTTTTCTTTCAGAGGCATCCTTTAACAGACCGCACAGAGAGGCGGGAAAGGAGGTCACGATGAATCCGACAGTCGATCAGCACTCCGTGGTTCTGCTGAACCCGGACGATGTCAATCGCACGGTCGCACGCATCGCGCACCAAATCATTGAGAAGACGGCTCTAGACAGCGGATCCGCCCGGCGGGTCGTGGTTTTGGGTATTCCGTCTGGGGGAGTGCCGCTCGCGGAGCGGCTGCAGAAAAAGATCAGCGAATTCAGTGGCGTGGATGTGTTCCAAGGCTCGCTGGATATCACGCTGTACCGGGACGATCTGGGGCGCGGCCCGCACCGTGCTCTCAAGCCCACGATCATCCCGGACGAGGGGATCGACGGCGCAACCGTCATCTTGGTCGACGACGTCCTGTTTTCGGGCCGCACCATCCGCGCCGCGTTGGACGCCCTCCGGGATCTCGGCCGTCCCGATACCGTCCAGCTGGCCGTCCTGATTGACCGCGGTCACCGGCAGCTGCCGATTCGCGCCGATTACGTGGGCAAGAACATTCCGACGGCAGCCTCCGAGGACGTCACCGTCGCTCTCCACGAGCTCGACGGCCGCGACGAGGTCACCCTGACCCGGTCGACCACACCCGCCGACCAGCAACCAGCGAATCAGGGCGGGCAGGTAACGTCCGCCGCAGACAAGGGGCGTGCGTAGTGAAGAACCTGCTCAGCATTTCCGATCTCACTCCGAATGAGATTGTGAGCATCATGGACGAGGCGGACCGCTTCGCCGAGGCGCTGAAGGGCCGCGAGGTCAAGAAGCTGCCCACCCTTCGGGGGCGCACCGTGTTCACGATGTTCTACGAAAACTCCACCCGCACCCGGGCCAGCTTCGAGACGGCGGGGAAGTGGATGAGCGCGGACGTTATCAACATCTCCGCGTCCTCCTCGAGCGTGAAGAAGGGAGAGTCCCTCCGGGACACGGCACTGACGCTGAAGTCCATCGGCGCCGACGCACTGGTCATGCGCCACCCGTCCTCCGGGGCGGCGCAGCACGTTGCCAACTTCATCGGCGATACCGCGGTGATCAACGCCGGAGATGGCTCCAACCAGCACCCCACCCAGGCGCTGCTCGACGCCACGACGCTGCGCCGTCAAAGGGGTGATCTGTCGGGGCAGCACGTCGTGATCGTCGGTGACATCCTGCACTCCCGCGTCGCCCGCTCCAACGCGCAGCTGCTCAATGCCCTCGGCGCAGATGTCACCTTCGTCGCACCTCCGACGCTGCTGCCGATCGGGGTGGAGAACTGGGGCGTGCGCGTGAGCCACGATCTTGACGCGGAGCTGCCGAGTGCCGACGCGGTCATGATGCTGCGGGTCCAGGCGGAGCGCATGAACGGTGGTTTCTTCCCCTCGCACCGCGAGTACGCCACCCGATACGGACTGTCGAAGGCCCGCCACGCCATGTTGAAGCCGGGCGCGGTTGTGATGCACCCAGGCCCGATGCTGCGCGGCATGGAGATCAACTACAGCGTCGCGGACGCCCCGAACACCGTCGTGCTCCAGCAGGTCACTGCCGGTGTTCACGTCCGCATGGCGATCCTCTTCCAGCTGCTGATCGGCGGCCACTCGGCCTCCGAGACCGAGACAGACGCTTAAGGCCAGAAAGGATAAGCGATTTTTATGGTCGACAACAAGAACTTTCCCCCGACTGGCCCACTGGCTGCGCACCCGGCGGGTGCCGAGAACGCGGTGCTCCTCAAGGGCGTGCTCATCTACGGTGAAGGGGAGCCGCAGGATGTCCTGCTCTCCGACGGCGTGATCGCCATGATCGGCGCGGATCTCTCCGAAGAGGCTCCGGCTGAGGCCGAGGTGCTCGACCTTGCCGGCCAGGTGCTCCTGCCGGGCCTGGTGGACATGCATGTTCACCTGCGCGAGCCGGGCCGCGAGGACACCGAGACCATCGCCTCCGGCTCCGCGGCGGCTGCCAAGGGCGGGTTCACCGCCGTGTTCACCATGGCTAATACCTCCCCGGTCATGGACGACCCCGCCATCGCGGAAAGCGTCTGGTACAAGGGTCAGAACACGAACCTCTGCGACGTCCACCCCGTCGGTTCCATCTCCAAGGGGCTGGAAGGCAAGGAGCTCACCGAATTCGGCATGATGGCCGATTCCGACGCCCAGGTGCGCATGTTCTCCGACGACGGCAAGTGCGTCGACGACCCGCGCCTGATGCGTCGCGCAATCGAGTACTCGCGTGGCATGGACGTGCTGCTCGCGCAGCACTGCGAGGAGCCCCGCCTGACCGAGGGCGCGGTCGCCCACGAAGGCGAGACCGCCGCCCGCCTGGGCCTTCGTGGTTGGCCACGCGTGGCGGAAGAGTCCATCGTCGCCCGCGACGCCCTCATGGCCCGCGACTACGGCGGTCGGCTCCACATCTGCCACGCATCCACGGAAGGCACCGTCGAGCTGCTGCGCTGGGCGAAGGGACAGGACATCCCGCTGTCCGCCGAAGTCACCCCGCACCACCTGATCCTCACCGACTCCCGGTTGGAGACCTTCGACGGCGTGAACCGTGTGAACCCGCCGCTGCGTGAGGAGCGGGACACCCTGGCCCTGCGCCACGCACTCATCGACGGCGTGGTGGACTGCGTGGCCACCGACCACGCCCCGCACTCCTCCGAGGAGAAGTGCTGCGAATTCGACCAGGCTCGTCCGGGCATGCTCGGTCTGGAGACCTCCCTGGCGATCATCGCGGACCTCTTCGTCATCAACGGCGATCAGGACTGGCGCTTCGTCGCCAAGGTGATGTCCGAGCGGCCAGCCGAGATCACCAAGCTGCCGGGCCACGGCCGCCCGATCGCCGAAGGCGAGCCAGCGAACCTGTGCGTGGTGGATACCAATGCTAGCTGGACCGCCGAGGCCAAGCAGATGGCCTCCAAGTCCGAGAACAACCCTTACGAAGGCATGCCCATGCCGGTTCGGGTATCCACGACGATCCTGCGTGGCAAGGTGACATGCCGCGACGGCAACCCTGTGACAACCGACTAGCTGCCCGATAACTCAGCAATCGGCGACTGACCTTGAAAGAAAAACTAAGGACTAAAGATATGCAGACTCACACTCCAGCAGCACTGGTTCTCGCAGACGGCACGATCTACCGCGGCTTCGCGATGGGCGCGACCGGCAAGACCCTCGGCGAGGCAGTGTTCACCACCGCCATGACCGGCTACCAGGAGACCCTCACCGACCCCTCCTTCCACCGTCAAATCACGGTGCTCACCGCCCCACAGATCGGTAACACCGGCTGGAACGACGAGGACTCCGAGTCCCGCGACGGCAAGATCTGGGCCGCTGGCCTGGTCATCCGCGACCTTTCCAACACCGTCAGCAACTGGCGAGCCAAGCGCAGCCTCAACGAGGAGCTCGAGGCACAGGGCATCGTCAGCATCTGCGGCGTGGATACCCGCTCCGTTGTACGCCACCTGCGCGAGGAGGGCTCGATCGCCGCGGGCATCTTCTCCGGCGACGCCCTCGGCACGGACGAGGAGATGATCGCCCAGGTCAAGGAGCAGCCGTCGATGAGCGGCGCGGACCTGACTGCGGACGTCACCACCGACGAGCCTTATGTCGTCGACGCGGAAGGGGAGCGCAAGTACACCGTCCTCGCCTACGACATGGGCATTAAGACCAACACGCCGCGCGAGTTCGCCAAGCGCGGCATCCGCACCGTCGTCATTCCGGCCGATACCGAGTTCTCCACCCTCGAGGGCTACTTGAGCGAGTACGAGGCCCAGGGCGTGTTCGCCTCCAACGGCCCGGGTGACCCGGCCACCGCCGACCACACGGTGGAGCAGGTCAAGAAGGTGCTCGAGGCCGACATCCCGTTCTTCGGCATCTGCTTCGGCAACCAGCTCTTTGGCCGTGCCCTCGGCCTGGACACCTACAAGCTGAAGTTCGGCCACCGCGGCACCAACGTGCCGGTGAAGGACCTGGAGACTGGCAAGGTCGCGATCACCGCCCAGAACCACGGCTTCGCCCTCGCGGCCCCCGCCGGTGGCCTAGAGAAGGAATTCGACACCCCATTCGGGCCCGCCAAGGTCACCCACATCTGCCTCAACGACGACGTCGTCGAAGGCGTGGCGCTGACCAGCGGACGCGCCTTCTCGGTGCAGTACCACCCGGAGTCCGCCGCCGGCCCGCACGACGCAAACCCCCTGTTCGACCACTTCCTCAACCTGTTGGAGCAGGAGAAGAAGGCCTAAGCCGACGCCTTCTCACAGCACAGAACGCATCCAGCAGCACAACGCCCAACAGAAAGAGAAAACACTCATGCCACGTCGTGAAGACATCAACCACGTCCTCGTCATCGGTTCCGGCCCGATCGTCATCGGTCAGGCCTGCGAGTTCGACTACTCCGGCACCCAGGCCTGCCGAGTGCTCAAGGAAGAGGGCCTCCGCGTCACCCTGATCAACTCCAACCCGGCGACCATCATGACCGACCCGGAGTTCGCCGACCACACCTACATCGAGCCGATTCAGCCGGAGTACATCGAGAAGATCTTCGCCAAGGAAAAGGAAGAGGGGCACCCGATCGACGCCGTGCTGGCCACCCTCGGCGGCCAGACCGCGCTGAATGCCGCGATCCAGCTGGACCGCCGCGGCATCCTCGACAAGTACGGCGTCGAGCTCATCGGCGCGGACATCGACGCCATCGAGCGCGGCGAGGACCGCCAGAAGTTCAAGGACATCGTCGAGAAGATCGGTGGATCCTCCGCCCGCTCCCGCGTCTGCCACAACATGGACGAGGTCCACGAGACCGTCGCCGAGCTGGGCTTGCCAGTCGTCGTCCGCCCGTCCTTCACCATGGGCGGCCTTGGCTCCGGCCTGGCCTTCGACTACGAGGACCTGGAGCGCATCGCCGGCGGCGGCCTCGCCGCGTCCCCGGAGGCCAACGTCCTGATCGAGGAGTCCATCCTCGGCTGGAAGGAATTCGAGCTGGAGCTGATGCGCGACGCGAAGGACAACGTGGTCGTCGTCGCCTCCATCGAGAACGTCGACGCCCTGGGCGTCCACACCGGCGACTCCGTCACCGTCGCCCCGTCCATGACCCTGACGGACCGCGAGTTCCAGATCATGCGCGACCAGGGCATCGCCATCCTCCGCGAGGTCGGCGTGGAGACCGGTGGCTGCAACATCCAGTTCGCCATCAACCCCAAGGACGGCCGGATCATCACGATCGAGATGAACCCGCGCGTATCCCGTTCCTCCGCGCTCGCGTCCAAGGCCACTGGCTTCCCGATCGCGAAGCTGGCCGCGAAGCTGGCGATCGGCTATACCCTCGACGAGGTCCGCAACGACATCACCCAGGTCACCCCGGCTGCCTTCGAGCCGACTCTGGACTACGTCATCGTCAAGGCTCCGCGCTTCGCCTTTGAGAAGTTCCCGGGCGCCGACGACACCCTCACGACCACGATGAAATCCGTCGGTGAGGCCATGTCCATCGGCCGCAACTACATCACCGGCCTGAACAAGGTCATGCGTTCCCTGGAGACCAAGCAGGCGGGCTTCTGGACCGTCCCGGATGAGGACTTTGCGGGCGAGCGTGCCACCGACAAGGCAGCCGTCCTCGAGGACTTGAAGCGCCCGACCGAGGGCCGCCTCTACGACGTCGAGCTCGCCATGCGCCTCGGCGCGACCGTGGACGAGATCTACCAGGCCTCCGGCATCGACCCGTGGTTCCTGCACGAACTCATGGCCCTGGTGGAGTTCCGCCAGCAGCTGATCGACGCGCCGGTCCTGGACGTGGATCTCCTGCGTTACGCGAAGTTCCTCGGCCTCTCCGACCGCCAGATCGCCGCCCTGCGTCCGGAGTTCGCAGGTGAGGACGGCGTGCGATCCCTGCGCTGGTCCCTCGGCATCCACCCGGTCTTCAAGACCGTGGACACCTGCGCCGGCGAGTTCGAGGCGAAGACCCCGTACCACTACAGCTCCTATGAGCTGGACCCGAACGCCGAGTCCGAGGTCGAACCGCAGAAGGAGAAGGAAAAGGTCATCATTCTGGGCTCCGGCCCGAACCGCATCGGCCAGGGCATTGAGTTCGACTACTCCTGCGTCCACGCGGCCCTCGAGCTCTCCCGCGTTGGCTACGAGACCGTGATGGTCAACTGCAACCCGGAGACCGTTTCCACCGACTATGACACCGCCGATCGCCTGTACTTCGAACCGCTGACCTTCGAGGATGTCATGGAGATCTACCGCGCGGAGTCCGAGTCCGGCACCGTCGCGGGCGTGATCGTCCAGCTCGGTGGCCAGACCCCACTGGGCCTGGCGCAGCGCCTCTCGGACGCGGGTGTGCCGATCGTCGGCACCACCCCGGAGGCCATCAATCTGGCGGAGCACCGCGGCGAGTTCGGCAAGGTCCTGCGCGACGCCGAGCTGCCAGCCCCGGCCTTCGGCACCGCCACCAGCTTCGAGGAGGCCCGTGAGGTCGCCGCAAACATCGGTTACCCGGTACTGGTCCGCCCGTCCTACGTCCTCGGTGGCCGAGGCATGGAGATCGTCTACGACGAGGCCAGCCTGCGCGACTACATCTCGCGCGCCACGGAGATCACCGACGAGCACCCGGTCCTGGTCGACCGCTTCCTGGATTCCGCCATCGAGATCGACGTCGACGCCCTCTGCGATGGCGAGGACGTCTACCTCGGCGGCGTGATGGAGCACATCGAGGAGGCCGGTATCCACTCCGGTGACTCCGCCTGTGCGCTGCCACCGATGACGCTGGGGGAGCAGGACATCGAAAAGGTCCGGGAATCCACCCGCAAGCTGGCCCAGGGCATCGGCGTGAAGGGCCTGATGAACGTCCAGTACGCGCTGAAGGACGATATCCTCTACGTCATCGAGGCCAACCCGCGCGCCTCCCGCACCGCCCCGTTCGTGTCCAAGGCCACGGGCGTGCAGATGGCCAAGGCCGCCGCGCGCATCATGCTGGGCGCTTCCATCGCCGAGCTCAAGGAGGAGGGCATCCTGCCTTCCGATCGCGATGGTGGCTCGCTGCCGATCGGTCACCCGATTGCCGTCAAGGAGGCAGTGCTGCCGTTCAACCGCTTCCGCAGCTTCGAGGGCAAGGTGCTGGACTCTCTGCTGAGCCCGGAAATGAAGTCCACCGGCGAGGTCATGGGCCTCGACTCGGACTTCGGTACCGCGTTCGCGAAGTCCCAGGAAGGTGCCTACGGCGCGCTGCCGACCAAGGGCAACGTCTTCGTCTCCGTCGCTAACCGCGACAAGCGCACCCTGATCCTCCCGATCCAGCGCCTGGCTTCCTTGGGCTTCAACGTGCTCGCCACCGCGGGCACCGCAAGCATGCTGCGCCGCAATGGCGTGGAGTGCGAGGTCGTCGCGAAGGTCTCCGCCACCAGCGGCGAGGGCGAGAACGCCCGCAACGTCGTGGACTACATCCGCGACGGCGAGATCGACCTGGTCATCAACACCCCGGCCGGTACCGCTGATGCGCGCACCGACGGCTACGAGATCCGCGCGGCGTCTGTGAACAGCGGCGTGCCGTGCGCGACGACCGTTCAGGGCACCGTCGCAGCGGTGCAGGGCATCGAGGCTCTGCTGGACCACGACACCACGGTGACCCCGATTCAGGAAGTGGAGCACTAATGACCACGCCGGTGAGGCAGGCTGCAGACCAGTCTCAGACCTTCGGCGAGCGCTTCCTGGCTCGGGCTGCCGACCTGGGGCCGCTGTGCGTGGGGCTTGACCCGCACGCACACATCCTCGAGCGCTGGGGGTTGAGCTATGACCTGGACGGGCTGAAAGAATTCACCGATACCGCGGTTGCCGCTTTCCGGGATACCGTCGCCGTCGTCAAGCCACAGGTGGCCTTCTATGAGGCTTTCGGGGCTGCAGGCTTCGAGGTTCTCCAGAACGCGATGGCGCAGCTGCGGGAGGCCGGCGTGCTGGTGATCGCTGACGCCAAGCGAGGCGATATCGGCTCGACCATGGCGGGATACGCCAGCGCCTGGCTGCGGCCGGGCTCGCCCCTGGAGGCGGACGCGGTGACGGTCTCTCCGTGGCTCGGTGTGGATTCCCTGGCCCCGGTGTTTGAACTGGCAGCCGAGTACAACAAGGGTGCCATCGTGCTCGCGGCGACATCCAACCCGGAGGCCCCGTCTGTGCAGCTGTCCCAGACGCAGTCCGGCGCCACGCTGGCCCAGGCGGTGTGCGACCGCGTGGCCGAACTTAACGCGGGGGACAAGCCCGGCAACGTCGGCGTCGTGGTCGGCGCGACGGTGGAGAATCCACCGGTTCTGGACCAGGTCAACGGCATGATCCTCATGCCCGGCGTCGGGGCCCAGGGCGGCACGATGGCCGATGTGCGGCGTATTTGCGGTGAGGCGGCACGCTTCGCGAGCCCGAATGTCTCCCGCGCTGTCCTGAACGAAGGGCCTGCCGTGGCGGATCTGCAGGCCGCAGCGCGCCGTTTCGCCGCGGAACTTCAGGTGTAGCCTGCAAATTTGGCGGAGGTGAATCCGCGCGTCGCAGTTGCCACCACGGCAAAAGCACCTTAGGATTCACCTTCGTGCTTTGCTTTCTTAAGCAAGTAGCGCCCTGAAAAGGGGTGTTCAAGCCAGCAGCCCGACGCTGATTGGCTAAAATGCAAGACATTCCACAAGATTTTCAAAAACGATTACGTACGGAGGAATCCCGTGGCACTTCCCCAGCTGACCCCGGAGCAGCGTGCAGAGGCCCTGAAGAAGGCAGCCGAGGCACGTAAGGCTCGCGCCGAACTTCGCGAGAAGCTCAAGCGCGGCGGCACCGATCTGCAGCAGGTCCTGAAGGACGCCGAGACTGACCCGATCCTGGGCAAGATGAAGGTCTCCGCTCTGCTGGTCTCCCTGCCGAAGGTCGGCAAGATTAAGGCCGAGGAGATCATGAACCAGCTCGAGATCGCCCCGACCCGCCGTCTGCGCGGCCTGGGCGACCGTCAGCGTCGCGCTCTGCTGGAGCACTTCGGCTTCGACCCAGAGGCTTAAGCCGTGACGCAGGAATCGGGCCGCGGCCGCGTGGTCGTCCTCGCCGGACCGTCCGCCGTTGGTAAGTCCACGGTGGTCTCTAAGCTCCGCGAGTCGGTCCCGAATCTCTTCTTCAGCGTATCGATGACGACCCGCGAACCTCGCCCCGGCGAGGTACACGGTCGTGACTATCTCTACGTGACGCGAGACGAGTTCCAGTCCAACATCGACAGCGACCTCATGCTCGAATGGGCTGAGATCCACGGTGGGCTGCAGCTCTCCGGTACGCCCCGCAAGCCGGTGGAGGAGGCCATGGCCGCCCAGCACCCCGTCCTCATTGAGGTGGACCTCGAGGGTGCGCGGAACGTGAAGAAGCTCCTGCCGGAGGCCCACACCGTCTTCCTTGCTCCGCCCTCGTGGGAGGTGCTGGTGGAACGGCTGACCGGCCGTGGCACCGAATCCGACGAGGTCATCCAGCGTCGCCTGGAGACCGCCCGCGGGGAACTGGCCGCCAAGGATGAGTTCGACCACGTCATCGTGAACTCGGATGTGGACGAGGCCGTCGCGGGAATCCGCGACATCCTGGTGCCGGAAGCCTAGGGCACCTCGCCCCAGAGACCCCGGCTCCGCCCAGCCTGTTACCGCACCCCGCGACCCACCGATGTGGGCGTGGGGTTAGGCGCTTCCAGGTGATTAAGATATAGTTTCCCTCTAAGCCGTCGTGGGGATCAGACGCGGCTTAATTAAGCAATCGAAAGAATAGGTGCATTTCGTGGAAAATCAGGACGTCAACTCGAACGAGACGGTTTTCGATCCGCCAGTCGGCATCACCAACCCGCCGATCGACGAGCTCCTGACCAAGGTGTCCTCGAAGTATGCCCTCGCGATCTTCGCTGCTAAGCGCGCGCGTCAGATCAACGACTACTTCCAGAGCATCGACGAAGGTGTCCTGGAGTTCGTTGGCCCGCTGGTGACCCCGGAGATGCACGAGAAGCCACTGTCCATCGCCCTGCGCGAGATTAACGCGGATCTCTTGGAGCACACCGAGGGCTAAGAGGCTATCCTGTCACGTGTGACTGATAACGCTTCGAAGAAGAATAAGAGCAAGCCGCTCCGCATCCTGGTGGGTGTTGGGGGCGGCATTGCTGCGTTTAAGGCGGCCCACCTCGTTCGCTATTTCACGGAACGGGGGCACAACGTCCACGTCGTTCCCACCGAATCCGCACTGAACTTCGTGGGTGCTGCCACCTGGGAGGCCCTATCCGGTAATCCGGTCAGTACGACCGTCTGGGACGACGTCTCCGGGGTTCAGCACGTCCGTCTCGGTCAGGAGGCCGACCTCATCGTGGTCGCCCCGGCCACGGCCGATCTTATGGCGCGACTGCGTATGGGGCGCGCGGATGACTTGCTCACCGCGAGTTGCCTCGTCGCGACCTGCCCGGTGGTCATTGCCCCGGCGATGCACACCGAGATGTGGGAAAACCCGGCGACGCAGGATAATGTTGCGACGCTGCGGAGCCGGGGGATCACCGTGCTGGAGCCCGCCCACGGGCGTCTCACCGGCAAGGATAGCGGCCCCGGTCGGCTGCCCGAGCCCGATCACATCGCGGCACTGGCGCTGGCGGCCCACGCCCAGCCGGGAATCTTCGACCAGGACTTGGTCGGCACCCGCGTGGTGGTCACCGCCGGCGGCACGCACGAGGATCTCGACCCGGTGCGGTTTCTTGGTAACGCCTCCTCGGGCCGTCAGGGCTACGCGCTGGCGGACGTCGCCGCGCAACGTGGCGCCGACGTTCACCTCATCGCGGGGCATACCGAGGATCTGCCGACGCCTTCCGGCGCGCGGGTGACTCGGATCAGCAGCGCTCTGGAGCTGAAGGACGCGACCGAGCAGGCCGCTCGGGAAGCGGATGTCGTCATCATGGCGGCGGCGGTGGCGGACTACCGCCCCGCGCAACAGGCCGACTCGAAGCTGAAGAAGGGCGGAGAGGATCAGCTGGAGGTCATCGAACTGGTAGAAAACCCAGACATCCTGGCGGGGCTCGTCGAGCTGCGCCGGGCAGGGGAGCTGCCGAAGAATCTGCGCATCGTGGGTTTCGCAGCAGAGACCGGTGACGCGGAATCTACCCCTCTCGAGCACGCGCAGCGGAAGTTTCTCCGCAAGGGCTGCGACCTGCTGATGGCGAACGCCGTCGGCCGGGGTAAGGTCTTCGGTCAGGACGACTCCGCGGGCTGGCTGATCGCTAATCCGTCCGGCTCCGATGATCCGGAGGCGTTGGATGTCCGTGAAGTCCCGGCAGGGCATAAGCTCGAGGTAGCCGGAGCGATTCTTGACGCTTTGCCACGAACCGCCGATCGCTAGCGTGCATTTCTAGACCGCTTGGTCTATTATTGATGAATTAGTTCACCGTCTAGGTCGTCGCCCGCCGCCCGCCACCGACGGGTCGCACCAACAATACGAACGATAGAAGCGAGATAACTAGTGTCTAAGCGCCTATTTACCAGCGAATCCGTCACCGAGGGTCACCCGGATAAGATCTGTGACGCGATCTCCGATACGATCCTCGACGCCATGCTCGCCGAGGATCCGCAGGCCCGCGTCGCTGTGGAGACCGTGGTCACCACCGGCCTCGTCCACATTGTCGGTGAGGTCCGCACCTCGGGCTACGTTGAGATCCCGCAGCTGGTGCGCGATACCCTCAAGGAGATCGGCTTTACCTCTTCCGACATGGGCTTCGACGGCACCACCTGCGGCGTGTCCGTGTCCATTGGTGCGCAGTCGCCAGAGATTGGAGCGGGCGTGGATACCTCCCATGAGGTCCGCGGTTCCTCCTCGACCGACGAGGACGACCGCCAGGGTGCGGGCGACCAGGGGCTGATGTTCGGCTACGCGACGAACGAGACCCCGGAGTACATGCCGTTGCCCATCTCCGTTGCCCACCGCCTCTCCCGTCGCCTGACGGAGGTCCGGAAGGAAGAGATCGTCACCGGCCTGCGCCCAGATGGCAAGACCCAGGTCACCTTCGAGTACGACGATGCTGGCACCCCGGTGCGCCTGGACACCGTCGTCATTTCCACGCAGCACGACCCGGAGCGCACCCAGGACGAGCTGCGGGAGCTCCTGTCCGAGCACGTGGTTGGTCACGTGCTGGCTGACGAGAGCCTCAAGCCCTTCGTAACGGAGGACTTGAACCTTTTGGTTAACCCCTCGGGTTCCTTCATCTTGGGCGGCCCTGCCGGTGACGCCGGCCTGACCGGTCGCAAGATCATCGTTGACACCTACGGCGGCATGGCTCGTCACGGCGGCGGCGCGTTCTCCGGCAAGGACCCGTCGAAGGTGGATCGTTCTGCCGCCTATGCGACGCGTTGGGTGGCGAAGAACATCGTGGCTGCAGGTCTGGCCGATCGCGCCGAGGTTCAGGTGGCCTACGCGATCGGTGTGGCCCGCCCCGTCGGCCTTTATGTGGAAACCTTTGGCACAGAGAAGGCACCGGTGGAGGACATCCAGCGCGCCGTCGCCGAGGTCTTCGATCTGCGTCCGGCGTCGATCCTGCGCGAGCTGGATCTGCTCCGCCCGATCTACGCTCAGACCGCCGCTTATGGCCACTTCGGCCGCAATGATCTTGACCTGCCATGGGAGCGACTCGATAAGGTCGAGGAGCTCAAGAAGGCGGTTGGAGGCAACTAACGGCGGCTCTCAGGGCGCGTGTTCGGGCGCCCACCGGGGGTGTCTTCGCCGTGGGCTAGCCTGTAGCTCATGAATACGACCGCACAGCCAGCCACAGCCATCCCCGGTGATGGTAAGCCGCTCGCTGCCCGTGCGGGACGCGAGCCTCGCCGGATCGCCCGGGTGCTGCCACTGGTTGGAGTGCCGCACCTCGACCGTCTCTTCGACTACGAGGTCCCGGCCGAGATGGACGACGACGCCCAAGCCGGCGTACGGGTGCGTATTCGGTTTAATGGACGCCTCGTGGACGGCTTCATCATCGAGCGACGTACGAGCAGCGACCACTCCGGAAAGCTGCGAATGTTGGAGCGGGTTATTAGCCCGATTCGGTTGCTGCCGGAGCACATGTGGCGCCTCGTTAATCAGCTCGCCGAACGCGCTGCTGGTACCCGGGCGGATGTTCTGCGGGCCGCGATCCCGCCCCGCCACGCGAGCGCCGAGAAAGCCGGGCTGTTCGCGGGAGGCAAGGCGTGGGAGGACCTTTACTCTCCATTGGAGCCCGTAGCCGAACTGCGGGCCCAGGCCCGGAGTGATGCCGAGGCCGCGCTTTCTAAGTATCACTTCGGGCCGCGCTTCCTGGCGGCCCTCCTGGATGAGGACGCCACACCGCGGATGTCCTTGCTCACCGCCCCCGGGGACGACGACGCCCGCTTGGCCGCTGTCCTTGCCGCTGCCACCGCATGGGCCGGGAAAACGGCGCTGGTGATCGCCCCAAATCAACGGCTCGTGGACCGGGTTAGCGAGGCCCTGGTCGCCTGGACGTCATCCGAACAGGTGCTCCAGATGACAGCCGCGGAGTCCTCGCACGTGCGTTACCGGCGTTTTCTCTCCATCGTGCTCGGCCAGGCGAGGATCGTCGTCGGTACCCGCAATGCGGTCTTTGCGCCACTCAAAGACCTCGGCCTGGTGATCGTATTGGGAGAGGGGGACGATATGCTTGTCGACCCCCGAGCTCCCTACCTCCACGCCAGGGAGGTCGCGAAGACGCGCAGCCAAAGTGAATCCGCCGCACTGGCAATCATCGGTCACCACCGCACCGCCGAGGTTCAGCAGTGGGTCGCGGCAGGAGAGTTGGCTTCCATTCGTCCTACGCCCGAAACTCTGCGCGCCCAGCTGCCCTGGATCCGTGGACTCGGTGACACCGAACGCCAACTCGAGGCAGAAAGCCACGCCCCGGGAAGCCGGCTTCCGGCCCTGGCTTTCGCCACGATCCGCGAGACATTGGATGCGGACCGCACCGTGCTGGTCCAGGTGCCGCGCCGCGGCTACGCCCCTGCGCTGGCCTGTGCACGCTGCCGCACACCGGCCCGTTGCCGGAACTGCAATGGCCCGCTCGAGCTGCCACAGGCGAAGGAACAATCAGCTCCCACGTGCCGGTGGTGCGGACATCTGCACCCGACTTTTACTTGCACCAACTGCGGTAACCACGCATTGCGCATGAGCGTGGTGGGCCACGACCGCACTGCAGAGGAGCTGGGCCGCGCATTCCCCGGCGTACCGGTGACGACCTCGGGCGGAGAACAAGTAAAAACTTTCGTCCCGCCCGGGCGCCGCATCGTCGTCGCCACCCCAGGGGCCGAGCCGATCCTCCGTGCCCCCGATGCGCCACCCGAGCAGCCCAATGGGCACTATGGGGCGGCGATCATCTTGGACCCCTGGGCGCCGCTGACCCGCGCGGATTTGCGGGCCGAGGAGAACGCCTTGCGCCAGTGGATGGGCGCTGCCGCACTCGTCGCACCCCGTGAGGCCGGTGGCCGGGTCATCGTGGCAGGGGACTATCGGCTGAGCGCGATCCAGCAGCTCATCCGCTGGAACCCGGATGCGGCCGCCGCCGCAGAGTTGGCGAGCAGGGTGGAGGCAGAATTCCCACCGGCGGCTGTGGTGGCGGTGGTGGACGGCATCCCCGCCAGCCTGGCCGAGTTAGAGGAGGCCTGGGAGCTGCCGGAATCAGCGGAACTTTTGGGTCCCGTCGAACTTCCAGCCGGAGTCAGGCTTCCCGCGGGGCTGTCGAGCGGCCATGCGGATGAGGCCCGCCGACTCATCATTCGCGTGCCGCACGCTGATGCGCTTTCCTTGGGCAGTGCCCTGAAAAGTGCCGTTGCTGTGCGCTCCTCCCAGCGGCACTCCGCACCCCTACGCGTGGTCATGGACCCGGTACGTATCGGATAGAGTATCCCCATGGCTGTTCTGTCCCTGCGCTACTTCGGCGACCCCGTCCTCCGCACTCCTGCTGCCGAGGTCGAGGCCGATTTTTCTTCCGACGCTGCCCTCGCCACCCTTGTGGCGGACATGTTGGAAACCATGGACCATCACGGTGGAGTCGGCCTGGCCGCAAACCAGGTCGGGGTCACCAAACGCGTCTTCGTCTACGACTGCGAGTCCGACCGTGGGCACGTCATCAACCCCACCTGGGAATCGGTCGGCGAGGAGACACAAACGGGCCCGGAAGGCTGCCTGTCCATCCCCGGGATCCGCGGCGAGGTCCAGCGTGCGGAGACTGTGCGACTGCGTGGACAGACACTGGATGGCGAGCTGGTCGACATGGAGGTCTCAGGTCTACTGGCTCGCTGTGTACAGCACGAAACCGATCACCTGGACGGTGTGCTTTTCCTGAAGCACCTCTCGCCGGAGGACCGCAAGCAAGCCATGGCAGACATTCGACGCTCGGAGTGGTTTTAGATGAAGATTCTTTTTGCTGGCACACCCAAGCCCGCCGCTATCGTTCTGGAGCACCTGCTCGCTGATCCGCGGCTGGAGGTCCTCGGGGTCATCACGCAACCCGACGCTCGACGCGGGCGAGGCCGGAGCCTGCATCCCAGCCCCGTCGCGGAGGTCGCCGAGGCCGCTGGACTGAAAGTGCACAAGTGGCATTCCCTCGGGGCCAGCTCCGAGGACGCAGCGGCTGTTCGCGAGACCCTGGCTGCCTATCGCGAGGCGGGCGCCACAGCGGTGGCCGTGGTGGCCTACGGCAACCTGATCCCGGCCGACCTGCTCGACGCTGTTGAGCACGGCTGGGTGAACTTGCACTACTCCCTGCTTCCACGCTGGCGCGGTGCCGCTCCCGTACAGGCAGCCATCGCCGCGGGCGACCAGGAGACCGGTGCGACAATCTTCCGCATCGAGCAGGGCTTGGACACCGGTCCGATGCTGTCGAAGAAGGCTTATGAGATTGGAATCCGCGAGACCGCCGAGGAAGTGCTCATCGAGCTCACTAATTCCGGCAAGTCGCTGCTGGCCGACACCCTGGTGGAGCTCGGCGAAGGTAGCGCCACCCCGCAGCCGCAGCCAGAGGAGGGGGCGACGCATGCCCCGAAGCTTCACCCTGCTGACGCGCGCATCGATTTCTCTGCACCCGCGAAGGTGATTCAGCGCCGCGCCCGTGCCCACACCCCAGCACCGGGTGCGTGGTGCACGCTGGATGGCCAGCGCTATAAGTTTGGGCTGATGCTACCGGTAGCCGAAGGGGAGGAGTTCCCGGAGCTGGCTCCCGGCCAGCTGTGGGCAGATAAGACGCGAGTGCTCGTCGGCACCGGCGATACTCCGCTCCTGGTGGAGACGATCCAGCCGCCGGGCAAGAAGATGATGCGGGCCGCCGATTGGGCCCGAGGTCAGCAGGAATTGCTGGCTCAGTCCCCACGCTTTGATATCGAGGAAGACACGGCTAAATGAGTTCTTTTCGTTCGAGGTCCGAGTCCGCGCGTAGCGGCAAGGCACGCCCCAACACGGCCTCCCGCGGCACCGGACGTGCTAAGCAACGCGAATCGGGGCGGGCTCGGGGCTATCAGCAGCGTCGCCCGGAACACCGCCAGGAAAAGAGCCGACGGGCCGGGACCGGGGACAAGGCCCGCGACGCCG
The DNA here is from genome assembly GCF_030217065.1 of Corynebacterium sp. UMB4614. NCBI lineage: Bacteria > Bacillati > Actinomycetota > Actinomycetes > Mycobacteriales > Corynebacteriaceae > Corynebacterium > Corynebacterium sp. UMB4614. Next base: position 52,152 of record NZ_JASONC010000002.1, on the reverse strand, counting down.
CATTTGCCGTGCTTCGGCAAGTCACCGAGGAGGACGCCTACGGCAACCTCGCCCTGCCCGCCGTCTTGCGAGAGCGCGGGATCAGTGGCAGGGATGCGAACTTCGCCACCGAGCTGACCTACGGCACGCTGCGGGCAACCGGGCTGCTCGACGCGATCATCGCCAAGGCTGCGGGACGGCCCGTGGCGAAGATTGATTCGGTAGCGCTCGACGCGCTGCGCATCGGTGCCTATCAACTGCTCCGCACCCGGGTCGAGCCTCACGCCGCGGTGGACACCTCGGTAGAGCTGGTCAAGGCCAACGGCGGCGGCAAGGCTAGCGGTTTCGTCAACGGCGTATTGCGCACGATTTCTCGCAGCACACCCGAACAATGGCTGGACCGGGTGGCTCCCGGTTCGGACTTGGCCAACATGGCGCTGCGCTACGCTCACCCCGAGTGGATCGCCGCCGCCTTCAACCAGTCGCTCGGCGGGAGCTCGGAGAAGCCCGCAGCTGATCTGGCCGAGGCGTTGGAAGCCGATGACGCCCGCCCCACGGTGCACCTAGCCGCCCGACCAGGGCAGATCTCCGCCGAGGAGCTCGCGCTCATCACCGGGGGCGAGCAGGGCCGCTGGTCTGATTACGCGGTCTACCTGGATTCGGGTGCGCCGGGCGAGCTCGAGGCGATCACCCAGGGCCTGGCGAGCGTCCAGGACGAGGGGTCCCAGTTAATTTCCTTGGCTCTGGTTCAAGCACCGCTGGGGCGGGAGGACCGCGGGCGCTGGCTCGACCTCTGTGCGGGTCCGGGCGGCAAGACCGCGTTCATCGGCTCCTGGGCACAGGCCGAGCAGGCCACGGTGGACGCCACTGAGATCTCCGCCCACCGCGCTGAGCTCGTCGCGAAATCCACCAAGGAGCTGCCAGTGCGGGTTCGTACCGGCGACGGGCGGAACCTCGCGGGGGTTCGCGACCTCGAACTTCCTGAGGAGGGTTTCGACCGTGTCCTCGTCGACGCCCCGTGCACCGGTCTGGGTGCGCTGCGTCGACGCCCGGAGGCTCGCTGGCGCAAGCAGGAGACGGACGTCACCGAGCTGGTTCCCCTTCAGCGAGAGTTGCTGCGCTCGGCGTGGGAGGCCACCGCACCGGGCGGGGTGGTCATCTACTCGACTTGCTCGCCGCACCCGCTGGAGACCACGCAGCTGGTGGATTCCTTCTGCCGCGACACTGGGGCCGAGCCCATCGATCTGGGCGCCGAGGTGCCGGCGCTGGCCGCCGCAGCGGCTGCCGGGGGAGCGGTCGGACCCTATATCCAGCTGTGGCCGCACCGCCACGGCACCGACGCGATGTTTATCGCGGGCATCAGAAAAGCCTAAGTAGAGTGAGTGTTATGAGCAAAGCCAACGGACAGCAGACCATCATCGCCCCCTCCATCCTCGCCGCGGATTTTTCCGCCCTTGGCGCGGAAGTCGAGGCCATTTCGGACGCCGAGTGGGTGCACATTGACGTGATGGACGGCCACTTCGTCCCCAACCTCTCCTTCGGAGCCCCGGTCGCCAAGTCCCTGATTGGGAAGACCGAGCAGTTCCTCGACGTCCACCTCATGATCGAGGACCCGCAGCGCTGGGTGAAGGAGTACACCGACTTCGACAACGTCACCTTCCACGTGGAGGCTGCCGGCGGAGTTGAGGAATCGGTGGCTCTGGCTCGCGCCTTGCGTGCTGCCGGGACCAAGGCCGGTGTGTCCATCAAGCCAAATACCCCGGTGGAGCCACTGCTGGAGCACTTAGCGGAGTTTGACCTCGTGTTGGTGATGAGCGTGGAGCCGGGCTTCGGCGGGCAGAAGTTCATGCCCGAGGTGCTGGACAAGGTTCGCGCTTTGCGGGAACGCATCGACGCCGAGGGCTTGGAGACCCTCATCGAAATCGACGGCGGCATCGGGCCGGAGACCGCGGTTCAGGCCGCTGCGGCCGGGGTTGACGTCTACGTCGCGGGTTCCTCGGTCTTCGGCAAAGAGGACCGCAACCAGGCAATCGGCGAGATCCGCGCGGCCGCGGAGGCCAACGCTGGTGCCTAACAGCCCCCAGCACGGGTATCAGACAGCAATGCAGGGGACGAGCCCGTCGCGTACCGAGATTCCAGCGGACCTCCCAGCAGAGTTTGTGCTCGCCGACGAGATGGGCTGGCAGGCTGCGGGCAGCACGCGGCCGAACCCGCCGGTGGGCTGCGTGATCGTGGACTCGGCCGGCACGATTCTTGGCCGGGGCGCTACCGAACCGGCAGGCGGTAGGCATGCCGAGGTGGTTGCGCTGCAGGCCGCCGGCGCGCGCGCAGCTGGCGCCACCGCATACGCCACCCTCGAGCCTTGCAACCACACCGGACGTACTGGACCGTGCGCGGAAGCCCTCATCGCTGCCGGAGTCGCGGAAGTGCACTATCTTTTCGCGGACCCGGGCAAGGCCGAGGGTGGGGGAGGCGAGCGCCTGCGAGCTACAGGTGTGACAGTGAGTGGCCCCTACCTTGAGCCCTTCCACCTGGGGGAGCACCGGTTTAGCGTCGAGCCCTGGCTACGCGCCGCGTACCTGGGCCGACCACACGTGACGCTGAAATTCGCTAGCACCCTCAACGGCATGGCTGCTGCCACAGACCGCACGAGCCAGTGGATCACCGGCCCGACTGCCCGCGCGGACGTTCACGCAGACCGGCAGTACCGGGAAGCGATCCTGGTGGGCACCGGAACCGTCCTGGCCGACGACCCGCAGCTCACCGCACGGCCCGGCGGGGCGGAAGGCCCCCGGCAGCCGCTGCGCTTCGCGCTGGGGCAGCGGGAGCTCCCCACTAACGCTCGCCCCCTGCAAGCTGGCACTCACGCACCGGCAGGCCAGCACCTGGCAACCCGGGACCTCCATGCGGCGCTGGCGGAGCTGCGCCGGCAGGGCATCTCGGATGTGCTGGTGGAGGGCGGACCCGAACTTGCGGGAAGCTTCCTTGCCCACGGCCTGGTCGACGAGATCCGGGCCTATCTTGCCCCCGCCTGGTTGCCGCGCGGCCTACCCGCGCTGGGAGCCGGCGGTATCGGCAGTACGTCGATCACGGATCTGCAGCGCTTCGCCACCCGTAGTGTGCAGCGCATCGGCGAGGACATCCTCTGGCTGGCGCAACGCCAGACCGGGGATTGACCCGTGCTTTAGCGCAAGAAGATATATCATCATTGGTAGTTTTGGCCCCGACGTCAGAGAGGATGGCTGTGTTCACCGGAATCATCGAAGAGATCGGTCACGTCGAGAATATCGAGAAGCTTCCCGACGCCGCGCGCATCCGCGTCGCCGCATCGCGAGTGGTCTCTGATGCCGACCTGGGAGACTCCATCTCCGTCAATGGCGTCTGCCTGACCGTCACCGACTTCGACGACACCGGCTTCACCGCTGACGTCATGAAGGTCACCCTCGATTGCACTTCGCTGGGCACACTCTCCGAGGGGGCGTCCGTCAACCTGGAGCGCGCGATGTCCGCCCAGGGGCGCTTCGGCGGACACGTCGTCCAGGGGCACGTCGACGGCACCGCCACCTTGCAGGAACGCGTACCCTCCGAGCATTGGGAGGTCTTCCGCTTCCAGCTTGACGACCCGGAACTTGCCACCTACCTGGTGAAAAAGGGATCGATTGCAATCAACGGCACCTCCCTGACCATCGCGGAACTAGCCGATGGACTCTTCGAGGTCAGCCTCATCCCCGCCACTTTGGAGGCCACGATGCTGGGCGAACTCCAGCCGGGGGATAAGGTCAATATCGAATGCGACGTGCTTGCGAAATACGTCCGCGCCATGCTCGACCGCTGACCCGCCGCAACAGAACCACAAAGAAGAATTCGACAAGCCTTAAGCCACCCGCCCCGACCGGGCGAGGGTGGCATCGTTGGAAAGAAGCTATGACCGCTGAACGAGACTCGCTAGTCCTGGATTCCGTCGAATCCGCCATCGCCGATATTGCCGCCGGCAAAGCGGTGGTCGTCGTCGATGATGAGGACCGCGAAAACGAAGGCGACCTGATCTTTGCCGCGGATCTGGCAACCCCAGAACTCGTGGCCTTCATGGTGCGCTACACCTCCGGTTACATCTGCGTCGCCATGGAAGATGACCGCGCCGACGCGCTCAACCTGCCGCCGATGGTCGCCCGAAACGAGGATGCCCGCTCGACCGCCTACACCGTCACCGTGGATGCGGCCACCGGCTCCACCGGCATTTCCGCCCGCAGCCGCTGCGAAACCATCACCCGCCTCGCCGACGAGAGCTTCGGCCCCGAGGCCTTTACCCGGCCGGGCCACATCGTCCCCCTGCGCGCCCGCCGCGGTGGTGTGCTCGCCCGCGATGGCCACACCGAATCCTCCGTAGACCTGTCCCGGCTCGCCGGCCGCGCACCCGTCGGCGTGCTTTGCGAGATCGTCTCCGAGGACGACCCCACTGACATGGCTCGTGGCCCGGAACTGCGCCGCTTCGCCGACGAGCACGGCCTGCGCATGGTCTCCATCGAGCAGCTCATCGAGTACCGCCGCGCCACCGAGCAGACCGTGGAGCGCAGCACAGAGGCCCGCCTGCCGACCACCCGCGGCGAGTTCCGCGCGGTGGGCTACACCAGCCTCGTCGACGGCACCGAGCACGTCGCGCTCGTCCACGGGGACGTCACCGGTCAGAAGGACGTCCCAGTCCGCGTGCACTCTGAGTGCCTCACCGGCGACGTCTTCGGCTCCCTGCGTTGCGACTGCGGCGAACAGCTCCACGCCGCCATGGAGGCTGTCCAGGACGAGGGCCACGGCGTCGTCATCTACCTGCGCAACCAGGAGGGCCGCGGGATCGGCCTGGTTCCGAAGCTGCGTGCCTACGTCCTCCAGGACGAGGGACTGGACACCGTGGAGGCGAATACCGCCCTGGGCCTGCCAGCCGACGCCCGCGAGTACAGCGCGGCAGCGTCGATCATCAAGGAACTCGGGATCGAGAGCGTCCACCTGATCTCCAATAACCCGGCGAAGAAGCAGAGCCTTGAGAACTTCGGGGTCTCTGTCACCGGCCGCATCCCAGTGCAGCCACCGGCAACGAAGGATAACGCTCGTTACCTGCAGACCAAGCGGGACAAGATGGGCCACCAGCTCGACAACCTCAACGTTGCACCGGCTGCCGCGACAGCCGAGAAGGAGAACTAGCATGCCAGCCGAAGGTATCCCGCAGATCAACCTGGGCCCCGGCGCAGCAGAGGGGCTGCGTGTCGCCGTGATCAGCGCCCAGTGGAACGCCGAGATCACCGATAAGCTCCACGCCGAGGCCATCACAGCTGCCCGTGAGCTCGGCGCCAGCGTCGAGGACTGGCGGGTGGCTGGCGCCCTGGAGCTCCCCGTCGTCGTGGCCGCAGCCTGCAAGAATTTCGACGCCGTCATCGCCACTGGCTGCGTTATCGAGGGTGAGACCGAGCACTTCCGCGTGGTCTGCGATGCCGTGACCTACGGGCTAACCCGCGTCGGCCTGGATACGGGTGTGCCGATCGGCAACGGCGTACTCACCGTCGACAACCACCAGCAGGCCGTCGACCGCGCAGGCGGGCCGGATGCCAAGGAAAACAAGGGCGCGGACTCCGCGACCGCGGCCATCCACGCCGCATTAGTTCTCCGCCAGATCGCGGCGGTAGGGTAGTAGCCGATACGTTGTGGCAGTACGAACGAGGAGAGCGGTCGAGTTTCACAGATGAGTAACCCAGTGTCGCAGGCAGCACCGGCCAAGGGGCAGTGGCTCTTTGAGGCCCGTTCGCCGTTCCTCAAGCGGATCGCGATCATCGGTGTCATCGTCATCATGATCATCCACATCGTCATGGCCATCATCGTTGGCATCGGCGACACCGGCGTGACGCTGACCTCGGCGGATCAGTGGTCCTTCGTCGGCATCGGCTTGCTCTTCTCCGGCGTCTGCCTCTTCCTGCTGCGTCCCCGCGTCCGCATTGATGAGCGCGGGGTTGAGGTGCGCAACATCGCCAACGCGCAGTTCTACCCCTGGCAGATCATCCACGGCCTCTCCTTCCCGGCTAAGGCGAAAATGGCGCGGCTGGAGCTTCCGGACTTCGAGTTCGTTCCAATGATGGCGCTGAATATCTACGACAAGGAGACCATCGCCGCGAACGTCGAGCGGTTCCGCCTGCTTGAGGACCGCTACATGCCGGAGGACTAGCCGGTGGCGGAACGCACCCCCAACACCGTCGATTATCGGCCAGCCCCCGGCACCATCCCCACGCAGCCGGGGGTCTACACTTTCCGCGATAAGCACGACCGCGTCATCTACGTGGGCAAGGCCAAGAACCTCCGGGCGCGCCTGTCCAATTACTTCCAGGACCTCAGCCAGCTGCACCCGCGCACCCGCACGATGGTGCAAACTGCCAACCGGGTGCAGTGGACCGTCGTGGGCAGCGAATTCGAGGCCCTCAACCTCGAGTACACGTGGATTAAGCGCTTCAACCCGCGCTTCAACGTCATGTACCGGGACGATAAGACGTACCCGATGCTGGCCATCAGCGTGAAGGATCGCTTCCCGCGCGCTTATCTCTACCGTGGGCCGCGACGCAAGGGCGTGCGCTACTTCGGCCCGTACCCGAAAGCCTGGGCGATCCGGGAGACCCTGGAGTCCCTCACCCGGGTCTTCCCGATCCGTACCTGCGCGCCCGGCGTGTTCCGCCGGCACGAGGCCCTGGGCAGGCCGTGCCTGCTCGGCTATATCGACCGTTGTTCCGCACCGTGCGTCGGCAAGGTGACCGAGGACGAGCACCGCGCACTCGTCGACCAATTCAGTAGCTTTTTGGCCGGCAACACCGAGCCCGTGCTGCGCCGGGTCCGCGGCGAGATGGAGGAGGCCGCCGAGAACCTGGACTTCGAGCGGGCCGCGAGCCTGCGTGATCAGCTGCAGGCCATGGAGAAGGCGATGGAGAAGCAGGCCGTCGTGTTCTCCGACGCCACGGACGCCGACGTCCTCGCCATCGAGCAGGACGAGCTGGAAGCGGCGATCCAGATCTTCCACGTCCGCGGCGGGCGCATCCACGGCCAGCGCGGCTGGGTGGTGGAGCATTCCGACGAAACCCGTGCGGAGATGATCGGCCAGTTCATCACGCAGTTCTACGGCGGGGAGGCCGAGCTGGTCGCCGCGACGGAGACGGCGGTTGGTGGTGCCGCAAGCTCGCATGTGGATGTCGACCTGGCGACCGCCATCAACCCGGCCTCCGCCGCGGAGCTCGGCGGTTTGGTGGGGGATGTGCAGGTCTCACCCGTGCCCCGCGAGGTGCTGGTGCCCGAGCTGCCTGCCGGCAATGCCCGCCTCGGTGCGTGGCTCAGCGAATTGCGTGGCTCCAAGGTCACCATCCGGGTTCCGCAGCGCGGCGATAAGAAGGCGCTGCTGAGCAACGCGCACACCAATGCCACCCAGGCGCTGGCACAGCACAAGTTGAAGCGCTCCGGGGACATCACCGCACGCTCCGCAGCCCTGCGCGATCTTCAAGAGGCTCTCTGGATGGACGAGCCGCCCCTGCGCATTGAGTGCACGGATATCTCGCACATCCAGGGAACGGACGTCGTCGCCAGCCTCGTCGTCTTCGAAGACGGCCTGCCGAAGAAGGCCGACTACCGTCGCTATAAGATCCGGGACGCCGCGGGAGACGGACATTCCGACGACGTCGCCTCCATCGCCGAGGTCGTCCGTCGCCGTTTCTTGCGGCACAAGGAGGACATCACCGCCGTCCCGACCGGCGATGACGCCGGCGACCGGCTGGAAGGCGAGGAAGAACTGGAGCAGACGGCAGGTGAGGAGCCGAAGCGCGCCTTCGCTTACCCGCCGCAGCTGTTCATCGTCGATGGCGGCCCACCGCAGGTCAACGCCGCGCAGAAGGTGCTGGACGAGCTGGGGGTCAACGATGTCACCCTGGTGGGCATCGCCAAGCGCCTGGAGGAGCTCTGGCTGCCGGAGGACCCGTACCCGGTGATCATCCCGCGCGATTCCGACGCCCTCTATCTCGTACAGCACATCCGCGATGAGGCGCATCGCTTCGCGATCAATTTCCACCGTCAGCAGCGCAGCAAGCGGATGCGCACCTCCGTCTTGGATGAGGTGCCGGGGCTGGGCCCGAAACGCCGGCAGGAGCTGGTGAAACACTTCGGCTCTGTGGCGAAGGTGCGCGCCGCCACCGTTGAGGAGATCGCAGAGGTACCTGGTTTCGGCCCTGCGCTGGCCGAGAAGGTGCACGAGGCGGTACAGCACCGCCCCACTAAGCCTGCGGGGTAGCTACTATGGTCAGCATGACCTCGCCGCAGAAAGACCCCTCCTTAATCCTCGTCACCGGCATGTCCGGTGCTGGCCGCCGCACCGCCGCGGCCGTGCTCGAGGAAATGGGCTGGTACGTCACGGATAACCTCCCGCCGGAGTTGATCGTGCGGATGGTGGAGCTCAGCTTTGACGCGGAATCCCCGGTGGAGAAGCTGGCGATCGTCACCGACGTGCGGTCGCGTTCTTTTGCCGGCAGCCTGACAGGGGTGCTCGAGAAGCTGGTCGACTCCGGGCGCAAGCCCATCGTGCTCTTCCTGGAGGCGTCCGACGAGGCCCTAATTTCCCGCTTTGACGAGGTGCGCCGCTCCCACCCGCTGCAGGACGGCGATTCTCTGCAGAGCGGGATCGACCGCGAGCGCGAGATGCTGAACGGGATTAAGCAGGAAGCCGACATTGTGGTCGACACCTCCAGCACCAGCATCCACGACCTCCGCCGCATCCTGGAGATGAAGTTCTCCGATGCCGCCGGGGATAGCACCCGGGTGGTTCTGCAGTCCTTCGGCTTCAAGCACGGGGCTCCCCGTGACGTGGACATCCTCCTGGACGTGCGCTTCCTGCCAAACCCGTACTGGGTTCCCGAGCTCCGGGGACTGCGGGGCGTGGACAAGCCGGTCTCCGATTACGTGTTGAACCAGCAGGATGCCCCGGGATTCCTGGACTCCTTCGAGTCGATGCTGCTGGCCATGCTGCCGGGATTCCACCGCGAAGGGAAGGGTTTCTTAAGCATCGGCATCGGATGCACCGGTGGCCATCACCGTTCCGTCGCGGTGACCGAAGAGGTCTCCGCCAGGCTGCGGGAGCGGGGAGTGGAGGTCCGGACCAGGCACCGCGATCTGGAACGCGGCTGATGATCACCGACGCACTGAACTTTTCCTTCACCCCTTCGTTCCCCGTCGTGTGGGGAGCACACACTGCTCACTGGGAAGTTGCACCTCATGTCTCATAACGATCACCCCGTGGTCGATAACCCGACCACCCCGCCCGCTACTGACACGGGTAAAAAGCCTCTCCAGCGCCTCGTATCGCTCGGTGGTGGTCACGGCCTCTTCGCCACCCTGCGCGCGGGACGCACCATCGCGGATCACGTGACCGCCGTCGTCACCGTCGCGGACGACGGCGGCTCCTCGGGCCGCATGCGCCGAGAGCTGGACTGCCTCCCGCCGGGAGATCTGCGCATGGCGCTGGCAGCATTGACCGAGGACAGCGACAAGGGACGCTTCTGGGAGGAGGTCATCCAGCACCGCTTCGGCGGGCAGGGTGCTCTCAACGGTCACGCCATCGGTAATTTCCTCATCACCGGGATCTCCCAGGTGCTGGGCGATGACATCGCCGCCCTGGATACGCTCGCGAAGATGCTGGGCGTGAAGGGCCGGGTTCTGCCAATGAGCACCGTGCCTCTGGATCTAGAGGCGGATGTGTTGGGGCTGGCGAAGGATCCCCGAGAGAGCGTGCAGGTTCGCGGCCAGGTTGCCGTGGCCACCACCATCGGGGAGGTGCGCCGGGTGCGTGTTCACCCGGCCAACCCGCCGGCAGCTGCGCCGGCCGTCGCAGCGATCAAGGACGCCGACCTCATCACCCTTGGTCCCGGGTCCTGGTTCTCCTCGGTGATTCCGCACCTCCTGGTTCCGGGGATCGTCGAAGCTCTCAACGAGTCGCAGGCCCCGACTGTGGTGGTGTTGAACCTCGTGGCGGAAGCCGGGGAGACCTCCGGTTTCTCCCAGGAGCATCACGTCCACATGCTGCACCAGCACGCGCGCGACCTGAACGTGGACTACATGCTCATCGACCAGTCCACCATGCCGGGCGGGACGATGGGCACCCACATCGAACGCGCAGCAGCGTCGATGGGGGCGGAGCTGATCTGCGCTGACGTCCGGGAGGACGACAACCGGGGGCGCTGGACCGACCGGCACAAGCCCAAGAAACTGGCCGCCGCGCTGGCGGACATCGCCGCGAAGCACCGCACCCGGTAAAACCCACGGGGCCCACGCGGCACCCAGGTTGAAGAGAATGTGAAGAGGAAAGAGGTAATCAAGCCGTGGCTCTCACCGCCGATGTGAAGGACGAGATCGCCCGCGTCAGCGTCGTTCGCGCTGAGGACATGAACGCCGAGGTGGCAGCACTGCTGCGCTATAGCGGCGCGCTGCATCTGGTCGCCGGACAGATCGTGGTGGAGTCCGAGGTGGACAGCTCCGCGACGGCGCGACGCCTGATGGAGTTTGTGGAGCAGCTCTACCACCACGAGGCGCAGCTGCAGATCATCGGCGCAGGCAACCTGCGCAAGAGCGCGCGCTACATCGTGAAGTGGATCAAGGGCGGCACGGAGATCGCCCGCCGCACCGGGCTGATCGACCGCGCAGGAAGGCCCGTGCAGGGGCTGCCACGGACGATCATCGGCGGCCCAAAGTCCGCCTGCGTGGCAGCGTGGCGGGGCGCTTTCCTCGCGCGCGGCACCCTCACGGAGCCTGGTCGCAGCTGCGCGCTCGAGGTCGCGACCCCGAGCAATGAGGCGGCGCTCGCCCTCGTGGGCGCGGGGCGCCGAATCGGCGTGACCGCGAAAACCCGGGAGACCCGCGGGGTGCACCGCGTGGTGGTCAAGGATGCCGAATCGATCAGCGCGCTGCTGACCCTGATGGGGGCGCAGGCCACGCGCCTGGTCTGGGAGGAGCGCCGCATGCGACGGGAAGTTCGTGCCACAGCGAATCGCCTGGCCAATTTCGACGATGCGAACCTGCGCCGCTCCGCCCGCGCGGCGGTGGCCGCTGCCGCCAGGGCGGAGCGGGCTCTGGAGATCCTGGGTGAGGATGTTCCCACCCACCTCGCCGAAGCCGGCCAGCTACGCGTCAAGCACCGGCAGGCCTCCCTGGAGGAACTCGGCCAGCTGGCGTCACCGCCGATGACGAAGGACGCGGTGGCCGGCCGCATCCGCCGTCTGCTCTCGATGGCGGATAAGCGAGCCGAGGAGCTGGACATCCCGGATACCCACGCCGCGGTGACCGAGGACCTCTTCCAGGACGTCGAATAATCCCTAAGATCGGGAACTGGAAGCCTCCAACACCCAAACACCACGACCAATAGATACCCCGCCAGCGGCTGATGACATCCGCCGGCACCCGGCCCCACGGGACCGAGGAAGCGAAAGGACAGAGGCAATAAGCATGCCAGCTAGCAATCAGAAGAAAATCAACATCGGCATCAACGGCTTCGGCCGCGTGGGACGCAGCTTCTTCCGCGCGGTGCGCGAGATGCACCCCCACCTCAACATCGTCGCGATCAACGACCTGACCGACAACGCCACCCTGGCGAACCTGTTGAAGTACGACTCCGTCATGGGACGCCTCGGCGAGCCTGTACTGCACTCCGAGCACTCTCTTCGCATCGGCGAGGAGACCATCCGCACCTTCGCGGAGCCGGATCCGGCATCCATCCCATGGTCCGAGGCCGGGGTGGACATCGTCGTGGAGTGCACCGGCCAGTTCACGAAGAACGAGAAGGCCCACGGCCACCTCGAAACCGGCGTGAAGAAGGTGCTGCTCTCCGCACCGGGCAAGGAGGTCGACGCCACCCTCGTCATGGGCGTCAACCACGAGGACTACGACCCGGAGAAGCACACCGTCGTCTCCAACGCTTCCTGCACCACGAACTGCCTTGCACCGCTGGCCAAGGTCATGAACGACGCCTTCGGCATCGAGCGTGGCCTGATGACCACCGTGCACGCCTACACCGGTGACCAGCGCATCCACGACGCCCCGCACAAGGACCTGCGCCGTGCTCGCGCCGCCGCCCAGAACATCGTCCCGACCTCCACCGGTGCTGCCCGCGCCGTCGGCCTGGTGCTGCCGGAGCTGGAAGGCAAGCTGGATGGCTACGCCGTACGCGTGCCGGTCATCAACGGATCCCTGGTTGACCTCACCTTCGAGGCCAGCAAGCCGGTGACCGTCGAGGCCGTCAACAACGCCCTGCGCAATGCTGCGGAGGGGCCGCTGGCGGGCATCGCACTGTACTCCAACGGGGAGCCCTACGTCTCCACCGACATCATCGGTGACCCGCACTCCACGATCTTCGACTCTGAGCTGACGAAGGTGATCGGCTCTCAGGTCAAGGTTGTCTCCTGGTACGACAACGAGTGGGGATACTCCTGCCGACTCGCGGACCTGGCTGACTATATCGGCGCCCGCCTCTAGGTAGAATCGCAGCGGTTACTTACCGCACACGCCCGGTGGCTTCCGGCCGCTGAGCGTGGGTGCGAGCAGAAAACTTTCCCTCAAGCTTCTTTCAAAGGATGTCGAGTTTCATGGCAGTAAAGACCCTCAAGGACCTTCTGGCCGAAGGCGTGGAAGGCCGCCACGTGCTGGTTCGTTCGGACCTGAATGTTCCGCTGGCTGACGGGGAGATCACCGACCCGGGCCGTATCGACGCATCCATCCCGACGCTGCGCGCCCTGTTGGACGAGGGGGCTCGCGTCATCGTCGCCGCCCACCTGGGCCGTCCCAAGGGCGAGGTCGACCCGGAGCTGTCCCTGGCACCAGTCGCCGAGGCGCTCGCCGAGCGTCTGGACCAGTGGGTCCCGCTGGCTGGCGACGTGACGGGGGAGGACGCCCACGAGCGCGCCAATGGCCTGGACGACGGCGACATCCTGCTGCTGGAGAACGTCCGCTTCGACCCCCGCGAGACCTCTAAGGACGCCGCCGAGCGCGCGGAGTTCGCCGCGGAGCTGGCCGAGCTCACCGCCGATAACGGAGCCTTCGTCTCCGACGGCTTCGGCGTGGTTCATCGCGAGCAGGCCAGTGTCTACGACGTGGCCAAGAAGCTGCCGAGCTACGCCGGTGGCCTGGTCTCCGCGGAGCTCGAGGTTCTTGAGAAGGTCTCGGGCTCCCCGGAGGCCCCGTACGCGGTCGTGCTGGGAGGCTCCAAGGTCTCCGACAAGCTGGGCGTGATCGAGGCGCTGGCACCGAAGGTCGACCGTCTCATCATCGGCGGTGGCATGTGCTTTACCTTCCTGGCCGCCCAGGGCCACGACGTCGGCGGCTCCCTGCTGCAGGAAGACATGATCGACACCTGCAAGGACCTGCTGGAGCGCTACGGCGACGTCATCGTCCTGCCGACGGACGTCGTCGCAGCAGAAAACTTCGCCAAGGACGCCGAGCACAAGGCCGTGGGCCTGTCCGAGATCCCGTCCGGCTGGATGGGCCTGGATATCGGACCGGAGTCCGCGGCCGCGTTCGCTGCGGTGCTCGGCGAGGCGAAGACCGTCTTCTGGAACGGCCCGATGGGTGTCTTCGAGTTCCCGGCGTTCGCCGCTGGAACCAAGGCGGTGGCTGAGGCCATCATCAAGGCCACCGACGCCGGTGCCTTCTCCGTGGTCGGTGGCGGGGATTCCGCTGCCGCTGTGCGCACCCTGGGGCTGGATGAGGAGGGCTTCAGCCACATTTCTACCGGCGGTGGCGCCTCCCTGGAGTTCCTGGAGGGCAAGACCCTGCCGGGCGTCGAGGTACTGGGTTAGTCCGAGATACCGGGTTAGTCCGAGGTACCGGTCCGCAACCCGCCGTTTTTCCCGCACCCGAGGCACGGGGCGGGGAAGTCACAGAAAGGATTCTTGAGTGGCAGCTCACAGCGCCGTCAAGCGCAAGCCCCTGATCGCGGGCAATTGGAAGATGAACCTCAACCACCTTGAGGCGATCCAGGTGGTGCAGAAGTTTTCCTTCGCTCTGCCGAAGGAGTACTACGAGCGAGTCGACGTCGCGGTTCTGCCACCGTTCACCGACATCCGCTCCGTGCAGACGATCGTCGAGGGTGACAAGCTGCAGATCAGCTATGGCGCCCAGGACGTCTCTGCCCACGACTCCGGCGCGTACACCGGTGAGGTCTCCGGTGCGATGCTCGCGAAGCTGGGTTGCAGCTTCGCGGTTGTCGGTCACTCTGAGCGCCGTCAGTACCACGGTGAGGACGATGCGACGGTCGCTGCGAAGGCGCGTGCCGCGCTCAAGCATGGTCTGACCCCGATCGTCTGCGTCGGCGAGCCGCTGGAGGTTCGTGAGGCGGGCGAGCACGTGGGCTACGTCGTCGACCAGCTCAAGGCGTCGCTTTCCGGCCTCGGTGGGGAGGAACTCTCCAAGATCGTGATCGCCTACGAGCCCGTCTGGGCCATCGGCACCGGCAAGGTCGCCTCCGCCGCGGACGCGCAGGAGGTCTGCGCCGCGGTCCGCGAGGCACTCGCTGAGCTGGGAGGGGAGGACGTCGCCGCTGGCGTCCGGGTCCTCTACGGTGGCTCCGTGAAGCGGGAGTCCATCGGCGAGCTGATGGCGCAGCCGGATATCGACGGCGGCCTGGTCGGCGGCGCAAGCCTCGACGGTGCAGAGTTCGCCCGCCTCGTCGCGGCGTCCGTCAGCTAGTCGGCACGCAACATTCCCGTCGACCGGGCGGCGCGCCGAATTGCCCGCCGCCCGCCTGGCTGGGTAGGTTTATTCTGTTAGTTAGATTCTTCAGCGAGAAGTTTTTAAAGGTTTAAGGCTTTGATCCTCACTCTCCAGATTCTCCTTGTCATCACCAGCCTGCTGCTGGGGCTGTCCGTGCTGCTGCACAAGGGCAAGGGTGGCGGGCTGTCCAGCCTCTTCGGCGGCGGTATGCAGACCAACCTCTCCGGCTCCACGGTCGCAGAGAAGAACCTGGACCGGCTCACCGTCGGCACCGGCGTCGTGTGGTTGCTGTGCATCATCGCGCTGAACCTGGTTCTGCACTACGGCTAAGCAGTTCTCGCGACACCACATTTCCCGCGTCGCTGCATAGTGTTAGCGACGCCCGCATAGATTGAAGCCCCGCTCGTCAGTCTTGCGAGCGGGGCGTCGTGCTACCTATACCTCGTTCTCGGCGTTCTCGGCGTCCTCTGTGGCCGCGACCGTAGCAGTGTCGCTGGCGCTCTCGGCCAGCCATGGGGAGGCGGCCTCGTCGACCCACAGCACGGTGCGCTCCACGCCGGCCACGATCGCGCCCGGCCACTGGGCCCCATTGCCGCCGTTGGCCACCTGCTGGGCAGCCTCGGCCTTCTCGGCCCCGGAGACCAGCAGCCACACCTGGGCTGCCCGGTTCACCGCGTTGATCGTGAGGCTGACCCGCTCCGGCGGGGGCTTGGGGCAGTCACGCACCGCCACCACCTCACCGGTGGCCTCCAGCAGCTCAGGGGTGTGGGGGAACAGGGAGTTGATGTGCCCTTCCGGCCCCATCCCCAGCAGGTGGACGTCGAAGCCTTGTGGCGCCAAGCGGGCCAGCTTCTCCTCGTAGTCACGGGCCGCTTCATCCAGCTCCGCACCATCACTTGGACCGGCACCGGTGGGGGCGAGGTAGCTCACGATGTTCTCCGCCGGAATCGCGATGTGGTCCAGCAGGGCGTCGCGCGCCTGCTTCTCGTTGCGCTCGGAATCACCTGCGGGCACAAAGCGCTCGTCGCCGAAGAAGACCAGGACCCGGGACCAGTCGATCGCATCGATAGGGAAGTCCTCCGCGGCCGTCGTAGCGGCGTGATCCAGCACCGCGAGCTCGCGGAGAGTCTGGATGCCGGCACCCCCGCCGGTCAGCACGATGCGTGAGACCCCATCGCCGTGGACGCCGGACTGCTCACGCTGAATCTTCGTGACCGTGCGAACGACTTCCCGGGCCGCGGCAGCAGCCAGGCCTCGTTGGTCCACATTCTGGACGACGGTGACGCCACCTTCGCTCACTGTGCCGTCGATGGTGCCGTGTTCTCCACGGTGTTCTGCGGTCATGCTTTCTCCTTGTGTTCAGCCACAACTGGGTGGGAAAGAAGTGTTTAGCGCTGGGACTCGAGGCTCTCCAGGTCCTCGACGATGCGGGTGACCGTCTCACCGCTGCGGCGGGAGCGATTCACACGCACGAGTCCACGGAGGGCCCGCCCGAAAGCGTAGTCGGAATCCAGGTGGCGCAGCTCCTCGGCGAGGCAGTCGCCCAGATCTCGGGGAGCCAGGGCCACCAGGGAACGTCGCGTCCCGACGGTGACCTCGGCGGTGTGGGCGTCCTGAACAGCGACGGTGATGTCCGCACCCGCGCGGTTGAGAACCGTTTTCTGGACCGGGACGGTCTCGTGTCCAGCAGCGTCAACAGGAGGGACGGGGGCGTCGGAATTAATCCGCTTCACCGGAACCCCCAGCTGGTCGGCAAGCCAGCCCGCTGCCAGATCCACGGCGGCATCGTCGGTCGGGCCGGTGACCTCCGCGGACTCCACCGGCTCGAAGGGCGGCTGGTCCAGCGTGGATGCCAGCAGCGCCCGCCACAGGGTGATGCGGCTCCACCCGAGGTCGGAATCCCCGCGGGAGTAGGTGGTACGGCGGCGGTAAATGCTGCGGGTGGTGGTCTCCGCGTTGACGTCCGTGATGCGGCGATCCGCCAGCACCCCAAGTGGGTCGGCGGCGGGGTTGCGGGGCGCATCTCCCGGCCACCAGACGACGATCGGGGTGTCCGGCAGCAGCAGCGGGCGGACGATGGAGTCCTCGTGCTCGGTCAAGCTGCCGTGCAGGCTCAGCACGATGATCTCGGAGGCACCGGCTTTGCCGCCAAGGTGAATCTGCGCGTCCAAGCGCGGCTCATCGCTGGGTCCGTCGGCCTCCTGCAGGATGATCACACGGGCGGGGTGCTCGCGGGCGGCGTCGGTGACCGGCACCAGGATTGACTCCAGCGGGGTTGCTGCGGTCGAGCTGACGACCACGGTGAGCACGCGGCCCGATGCGACCTCGCCGCGCTCCTCGCGAGCCTTGTTGAGCCGCTGGGTCACCTCGCGGGTGCTGGTGTTCGGAAGCGTGATGATCATGCCTGAACTCTTCCTTCTCTCGCTTGAATGGTGGGGAAGCGGGCTTATGGGCGGCGCCACTGGCGGCCGTTGCGGGACATGAGCTCGTCTGCTCCCGGTGGACCCCACGTGCCGGCTGGGTAGTCCTCCGGGGCGCCGTGGCTCTCCCAAGACTTCAGGATGGGGTCCAGGATGCGCCAGGAGAGCTCCACCTCCTCGTTGGTGGGGAAGAGGCTCGCCTCGTCGAGGAAGGCGTCCAGGATCAGCCGCTCGTAGGCCTCAGGAGATTCCTCCGTGAAGGACTCGGAGTAGGAGAAGTCCATGTTCACATCGCGGACCTCCATCCCGGAGCCAGGCACCTTGGAGCCGAAGCGCATGAGCACGCCCTCCTCGGGCTGAACGCGGATGACCAGCATATTGCTGCCCTGGGCGGTGGTCTGGCCATCCACGAAGGGCAGGTGCGGGGCCTTCTTAAACACCAGCGCGATCTCCGTCACCCGTCGGCCCAGGCGCTTGCCGGTGCGTAGGTAGAAGGGCACCCCCGCCCAGCGGCGGGAGGAGATCTCGAAGGTGGCCGCCGCAAAGGTCTCGGTGGTGGACTCCGGGTCGAAGCCCTCCTCCTCCCGCAGGCCACACACCGGAACGCTGCCCTGCCAGCCCGCGGTGTACTGGCCCCGTGCGGTGGTTTTCGCGAAGGGGCCGACGGGGCGGGTGGCGCGCAGCACCTTGATCTTTTCGCTCTGCAGCTCTGCGGGGTTGAAGGCTACGGGTTCCTCCATCGCGATGAGGGCGAGCAGCTGCAGCAGGTGGTTTTGCAGCACATCCCGGGCGGCACCGATGCCGTCGTAGTAGCCTGCGCGCCCCCCGAGCCCGATGTCCTCGGCCATCGTGATCTGCACGTGGTCGATGTAGTGGGAGTTAAACAGCGGGTCGAAAAGCTGGTTGGCGAAGCGCAGCGCCAGGATGTTCTGCACCGTCTCCTTACCCAGGTAGTGGTCGATGCGGAAGACATCGGACTCGGGGAAGACCTCGTTGACCACATCATTGAGCTCCTTCGCGGAGGCCTCGTCGTGGCCGAAGGGCTTCTCGATGACCACGCGGCGCCAGCCGTTTTCGCTGCGGGCCATTCCGGAGCGCTGCAGCTGGTGGATCACGCTGGAAAAGTGCTGTGGCGGAACGGAGAGGTAGAAGGCCCAGTTCCCGGACGTGCCGCGCTGCTCGTCGAGCCGGGCGGTGACGGCAGCGAGCTTGTCGAAAGCGGCGTCGTCGGAGAAGTCGCCCTGGACGAACTCGATGCCTTCGGCGAGCCGGTCCCAGACCGCGTTACGCCACGGGGTGCGGGCTCCCGCCCTCACGCTCTCCAGAACCTGGGCTTCGAACTCCGCCTTGCTCCACGCGCGTCGCCCGTAGCCCACCAGGGAGAAGCCCGGGGGCAGCAGGCCGCGGTTGGCGAGGTCGTAAATCGCGGGCAGCAGCTTCTTGCGCGCCAGGTCACCGGTAACCCCGAAGATCACCAAGCCGCCGGGGCCGGCGATGCGCGGGAGGCGCTTATCCTGCGGATTGCGCAGCGGGTTGTTCAGGTTCTCCTGTGATGCGCCCACGTCGAAGCGATCCCCTTTCCGATTGGCGGTACGTGTGCCGGGAAACTACTTGGCCTTCGCGAGCTGCTCACGCAGGGTCGCGAGGAGTTCGTTCCAGGCTTGTTCGAATTTCTGCACGCCCTCGGTCTCCAGGCGCTGCCAGACCTCCGGCAGGTCGATGCCGGCGCTGGTGAGCGCGGAGAAGACCTCGAGGGACTCGCTGGCCCGCCCGCTCAGCTGGTCGCCGGTGGTCTCGCCGTGGTCAATCGTCGCGTCGAGGGTGGCCTCCGGCATCGTGTTGACGGTGTTGGGGCCCGCGAGCTTGGTGACGTAGAGGGTGTCCGGGTACTGCGGGTTCTTCACGGAGGTGGACGCCCACAGCGGGCGCTGGGTGTTCGCCCCGCGGCCAACAAACTCCTGCCAGCGGGGGTTATTGGCCAGCTTGTCGAGGTAGGAAGCGTAGGCCAGGCGGGCGTTGGCGAGTGCCGCCTTGCCCTGTAGCGCTGCGGCCTCCGCACCCTTGTCAGCCAGCTGCGGGTCGATGTCGCTGTCCACGCGGGAGACGAAGAAGGAGGCAACCGAGTGGATGTTGCTGATGTCCTTGCCCGCCTTCTCGGCGGCGGCGATGCCCTCGACGAAGGCTTCCATGACCTGCTCGTAGCGTTCCACGCTGAAGATTAGGGTGACGTTGACGCTGATGCCTGCGGCCAGCACCTCGCTGATCGCGGGCAGGCACTCGGTGGTCGCGGGGATCTTAATCATTAGGTTTGCGCGATTGACCTGAGCGGCCAGCTCCTTGGCCTGCGCGACCGTCCCGGCAGCGTCGTGGGCGAGGCGAGGGTCGACCTCGAGGGAGACCCAGCCGTCGACCCCACCGGTCTGCTCGTGGACGCCAGCCAGGACGTCGCAGGCATCCTGCACGTCCTTGACCGCCATGGCGAAGACCGCCTCGTCAGCGGCGATGCCGGCGGCTGCGAGCTGATGCAGTTGCTCGTCATAAGCATCCCCCTGGGACATGGCGGCCGCGAAGATGGCTGGGTTGGTCGTCACTCCCACGATGCCCTTGGTATCGATGAGGGAGGCGAGCTCACCGCTGGTCAGACGTGGTCGGGACAGGTCGTCGAGCCAGACGGAGGTGCCAGCGGAGGCGAGTTTCTGGATATTGCTTGGAGTGTTCATCGCTCACCAGCCTACTGCTGGCAGGCGATGGTTTCGACTTTGCTCCCCCGGGGAGAAAACCCGCCAAAAAAGGCCAGGGGAGCGGGTCGAAAAAGAGCAGGTTAGACGAGCTCGCGGGCGGCGTCGGCGACAGCCTCTGCCGTGATGCCGTACTCCTGGTAGAGGCGCTGGTAGTCCGCCGAGGCACCGAAGTGCTCGATGGAGATGTTGCGTCCACCAAAGCCGGTGAACTCGTGCCACGGCATCGCGATGCCCGCCTCGACGGAGACGCGGGCGGTCACGGACGGCGGCAGAACCTCGTCACGGTAGGCCTGATCCTGGGCCTTGAACCACTCGACGAC
This sequence comes from Corynebacterium sp. UMB4614, assembly GCF_030217065.1. Classification (NCBI taxonomy): domain Bacteria; kingdom Bacillati; phylum Actinomycetota; class Actinomycetes; order Mycobacteriales; family Corynebacteriaceae; genus Corynebacterium; species Corynebacterium sp. UMB4614. Next base: position 31,935 of record NZ_JASONC010000002.1, on the reverse strand, counting down.
CGGCATGGAGACGACGCGGGTGCCGATGCCCTCGGCTTCCAGAGCCTCGGCCGCTGCTACTGCCAGCTGCACCTCGGAGCCGGTGCCGATGAGGATGACCTGCGGGGTCTCGGTGGAGGATTCGCGGAGGATGTAGCCACCGCGGCGCACGCCCTCGCGAGCCTTGTCCTTGGTGCCTTCCAGGACCGGCACGTTCTGGCGGGTGAGGATCATGGCCTTCGGTGCAGCCGGAGCCTCGAGGGCTTCCGCCCATGCGGCGGAGGTCTCGTTGGCATCCGCCGGGCGGATCACAGCGAGGTTCGGGATTGCGCGCAGCGCAGCCAAGTGCTCGATCGGCTGGTGGGTCGGACCGTCCTCGCCCAGGCCGATGGAGTCATGCGTCCACACGAAGTAGCTATCCGTGCTCATCAGCGCGGCCAGGCGGACGGAGGCGCGCATGTAATCGGAGAACTGCAGGAAGGTCGCACCGTACGGGCGGGTCGGGCCGTGCAGGGCGATGCCGTTGATGATCGCGCCCATCGCGTGCTCCCTGATGCCGAAGTGCAGGTTCCGGCCGGTCGGGGAGGTAGTAAAGGTGGAGGTGGAGATGCTGGTCGGGCCGAAGGAGTCCTCCCCATTGATGAGGGTGTTGTTGGAGCCAGCCAGGTCGGCAGAGCCGCCCCACAGCTCCGGCATCTTCTTCGCCAGAGCCTGCAGCGCAGCACCAGAGGCCTTGCGGGTCGCGACGGACTCTCCGGCCTCGTAGCTCGGCAGTTCGGCATCAAAGCCCTCCGGCAGCTCGCCGGCGAAAAGGCGGTCGAAGAGCGCCTTGTTCTCTGGGTTAGCCTCAGCCCAGGCGTCGAAGCTCTTACGCCACTCGGCCTCCGCCGCTTCACCGCGCTCGATGAGCTGGCGGGTGTGCTCGATGATCTCCTCCTCGACCGGGAAGGCCTCGTCCGGGAAGCCGAGGTTCTTCTTGACCCCGGAGATCTCGTCGGCACCCAGAGCCGCACCGTGGGAGGCGCCGGTGTTCACTGCGGTCGGCGCACCGTAGGCGATGACGCTGCGCATGCGGATGAAGGTCGGCTTGTTCTTCTCCTGCTTCGCGCGCTCCACGGCGTCCAGGATGCCTTCGACGTCCTCACCGGTGACCTCCAGGACCTGCCAGCCGTAGGCCTCGTAGCGGGCGGCGACGTCCTCGGTGAAGGCTATGGTGGTGTCGTCCTCGATGGAGATGCCGTTATCGTCCCAGAAGACGATGAGGTTGCCCAGCTCCTGGGTACCGGCCAGGGAGCCCGCCTCGGCAGTGATGCCCTCCTGGACGTCGCCGTCGGAGGCGATGACGTAGACGAAGTGGTCGAACGGGGACTCGCCGTCGCCGGCGTTCGGGTCGAAGAGCGCCTTCTCGCGGCGGGCGGCCATCGCCATGCCCACGGCGGAAGCCAGGCCCTGGCCGAGCGGGCCGGTGGTGATCTCCACGCCGTCGGTGTGGCCGACCTCCGGGTGGCCCGGGGTCAGGGAGCCCCACTGGCGCAGCTGCTTGATGTCCTCGAGTTCCAGGCCGAAACCACCCAAGTACAGCTGGATGTACTGGGTGAGCGAAGAGTGGCCACAGGAGAGGACGAAACGGTCGCGACCAACCCAAGTCGGGTTCTTCGGGTTGTGGCGCAGCACGCGCTGGTAGAGCGTGTAGGCCAGGGGCGCGAGGCTCATCGCGGTGCCCGGGTGGCCCGAACCGCACTTCTCCACGGCGTCGGCGGCAAGCACGCGGGCGAGGTCAACCGCCCGGGTGTCCTTCTCAGACCAGTCCGCCGGGAAGTTGCGGACCATCAATGCTTGGAGCTCGGCAGGGAGATTCGGATTATAAGACACGAACTTGGGCCTTCCTCGGGGTGTGACGTACTCGGGTTGTAGCTCTCGCCACCGCGGACGCGCGGGCGAGGCTTGACTATGCATATTCAATCTACCGGCCAGGGCGAAACTCTGCGTTCTTGGGGCAGCCGGAACTTTTTAGCGGTCATTTTCGACTACTCAAGAGGGCTTGATGAATCATCCCCAATCCGGCTTTCAATCTGGCGACTCGCGGTATCGGCGCAGTTTCGCCCACAGAATGCGCTCGGGTAGCGTATAGGCGGATAAGACGTGGAGAAGTGGAGGCAGAAGGCTTCGTGAATGGAATCTTGGATGCGGTCAAGGCTTATCTAGCGTTGACGAAGCCCCGGGTCATCGAGTTGCTCCTCGTCGCGACGATCCCGGCGATGCTCCAGGCCAATCGCGGTGAGATTGAGCTCGGCCTGATCATCCTCACCCTCATCGGTGGCTGGATGGGCGCAGCCTCCGCTAATACCTTCAACATGGTCGTCGACTATGATATCGACCAGTTGATGCGCCGCACGCGCCGCCGCCCGCTGGCCAAGGACACGGTTCCGGTCGAGCACGCAAAGATCTTCGCCTGGGTGCTGATGATCGCCAGTGTGCTGTGGCTGACCTTCCTCGTGCATTCTCCGCTGTCTGCCGCGTTCATCCTGCTGACCATCTGGTTCTACGTCTACGTCTACTCCAAGTGGTTGAAGCGCCGCACTTGGCAGAACGTCATCTGGGGTGGGGCCGCCGGCTGCATGCCCGTCATGGTCGGCTGGGCTGCTGTTACCGATAACAACGGGGGCGCTTTCAGCGCGGGCTGGGGTTCCTGGATTCAGGCGATCATCCTGTTCATGGTGATCTTCTTCTGGACCCCGCCCCACACCTGGGCGCTGGGTATGCGCTACCGCGAGGACTATAAGGCCGCTGGCGTACCCATGATGCCGGTGGTCAAGCCGCCGTTGGAGGTCACCCGCCAGATCCTCTGGTACACCTGGGCGACGGTCATCACCTCGCTGCTGCTCGTTCCCGCCGCGGGCTGGATCTACGCCGTCGCAGCGCTGGTGTCGGGCGCCTGGTTTATCTTCCGTGCCCACGGCCTGCACCGCGGGGTCAAGGAGGGCACGCCGGTGAAGCCGATGCAGCTGTTCTTCCTGTCGAACAACTACCTCTCCCTGCTCTTCGTTGCTCTGTCCGTCGACGCCGTTATTGGCTGGAACACCGTCTGGCAGATGCTCGGCAACTAAGCTGAAGCGTTGACCCGGGGATTCGCCCCGATCTGCAGGCCGCGCCCGGGAGGGTGCGGCCTTTATTTATTGGTATCGAAAGGCATTTGATGAGCATCTTTAACATCCTCATGGCTGCCGTCTACCTAGGCTCTGGAGTTCTGCTTCTCTGGATCGGAGTTAAAGCCGGCGCAGAGACCCTGCCCCGCAACGCATGGATCGGGATCAGAACCTCCAAGACGCTTTCCAGCGATGAGGCTTGGCAGACGGGGCATAAGGCAGCTGCGGGCTATCTCAAGGCCAGCAGCCTGCCGATGATCCTCGGTGGAATCTTCTTCGCCTTCGCCACCGAGGAGCAGATTGCGTGGGCCAGCCTGGTGGCGGTCGGAGTCATGCTCGTGCTCGTGATCCTCGCGGCCCGCAAGGCTAAAGCCGCCATCGGCGATGAGGGGCCAGCCCAGCCGTAGCAAAAACCCGCGTGGTCGTCGTCGATCGACGCCCTCCACGCGGGCTAAATTCTTATGGACTCGCCCCGGTGGGCGAGCTATGGCCCCGGGAGAGTCGGGTCTCGTGGGCCCGGCCGGGGAGGGGAGTTTAGTCTCCCTGAACGGCGTGGCTCACCGTTTCGCTCTGCTCCTCGTGGGTCTTCTGGTAGCGCAGCGCCCATAGGTACCCCGTTGCGAGGGTGACCAGACCGGAGCCGATGACGTGGATCGGGACGGTCCAGCGTGGCACGCCCAGCCAGAACTGGATGATGCCCACCACGCCCTGGAAGAGGATGCCGGCGCACATCCAGGCGGCGGCCTTCCGCACGCGGGGCGCGGCCACCACGGCGATGAGGGCGGCGATCAGGCCGATCGTCAGGCCCAGGTAGAGGTACATGGCGTGGGCGTGGATGTGGGCGATGGATTCGAGGCTCACCTGCAGGCGGTGCTCCGGCTTGATGGCCTCGTCACCGGCGTGCGGGCCGGCACTCGTGACGAGCACGCCCGTGAACAAGGTAAATGCCAGCGCCACGGCGCTCATGGTGGTGAGCACGCGAAGAGCGGCGGGCATCTGAGGCTTGGCAGGGGCATCGTCGTCCTCGGTGACCTTGACGAGCAGGACCGCAGCCAGGAACACGAGCAGCATGGAGGGCAGGAAGTGGGCGGCGACGATCCACCACGCCAGATCCAGGCGCACGCTGATGCCGCCGATCACGGCCTGGGCGATGATACCCAGCCCCTGAATGAAGGCCAGGTGGAGGATCGAGGCGCGGCGCGCCGCGCGCAGCAGCGCGATAAAAGCGGCGAGAGCGGCGGCAGCCAGCACGAATGTCAGTAGGCGGTTGCCGAACTCAATAATCTGGTGGATCCACGGCGCAGAGCCAGCAACGGGAACGAAGGAACCTGGGTGGCACTGTGGCCAGGTTTCACAGCCGAGGCCGGAGCCGGTCACGCGGACGAGAGAACCGGTGAAGGTGATGCCCGTCTGGCAGATCAGCAGGATGAGGGTCAGCACCCACTGGGTCTTGAGCCGCGGAACCTTCACGACCTTGTTGCCATCGGCGTCCACCTCGCGCGGCAGGCCGACCTTGCGGTCCGCGCGGTAAATAGCTGCATAGAGTTTCAGCATTGCCCGGCTCAACGGGTTGTTCGTCTGGGCTGCTTGTTGGCTAATCGGATCCATCACAGCACTCAAGATTAGTCGTGGTGAGGGAGCAAAGCGAAAGGGCGCGCGGGGCTCGTTTCACCCCGCGGTTCGTTGGCAGCGTGCCAGCTCAGGCAGCGTTCCACCTCAGGCAGTGGGGCAGGGGGTCGGCTAGCGAATACAGGGGAGGATTCCCGGTGAGGGCTAGTCGCCCTTGATGGTGAAGGAGAAGAGCTTCCGGGCGGCGACCGCACCCACGATCGTCCAGACCGCGAGAACGACGATGGCGAACCAGTCGATCCCACCGGCGAAGGATTCTTCCAGCCCGGCGGCCAGCGCCACCGATGGAATCAGCTGCAACAGGGTTTGTGCCTGGGGCCCCAGATCAGAGGCCACGGTGGAGTAACCAACCGCACCCAGCAGCACAAACCAAATGGTGTTCGCGAGCGCGAGCACCATCTCGGAGCTCAAGGTTCCCCCGAGCAGCAGCCCCAGCGAGGTGAAGCAACCCACGCCCAGGATGAGGAAGATCACGGCGATCACAAGGCCGAGCCCTGGCGGGGACCACCCGAGCAGCAGCGCTACCACCGTGAGGATCAGCACTTGGATGGCGACCACAATCAACACTGCAGCGATCTTGCCGGCGATGAGAGCCGAGGTGGGAACACCGGCCGCCCCAATCCGCTTGAGCGCCCCGTAGCGCCGGTCGAAGGCCACGGCGATGGCCTGGCCTGTGAAGCCGGCACCCATGATCGCCACCGCCAGCACCATCGGGAACGCACTGGCCACTGGATCATCCAACGGGACGACCGGTACCAGAGCCAGCCCCAGCAGCAAGCCGACCGGGATGATCAGGGACAGCAGCTGCTGCTCGCCGTGGCGCAGGAAGAGCAGCGACTCAATTTTGGTCTGTGCCAACAGCATCCGCACGAAGCTGGATTGTTTCGGGGCGGGTTCGAAGGTCCCGACGGGGAAGCGGCCACCGGTAGCCGGCGCGTCCTCCATCACTGCGCCCGTCTCGGCTACAGGCTCTACCGGAGTTCCAGGCGCCTGACTCGATGGTGTCCCTGCGGGATCAGTACTCTGCATGCCTCGGTTATTCGCGGAAGTCATGAACGCATCTCCCATCCGGTCAGCGAGAGGAAAACTTCCTCAAGGGTCTGTTCAGTGCTGTCGAGCTTCGTGATCATCGTTGCGCAGTCGCGGGCAGCAAGCGCGAGCATCAGGACGCCATCGGGTGTGGCCGGAATGCCCTCCACGGCGAACTGGCGTGGCTTGATCTCCCGGACTAGTACCGAAGGCGCCGACGCGGCACCGCCGAACTCATCCAGCGGTACTCCTTGTCCTGCCTTGGCCGCACCGGCCTTGACCTCGAGGAGGGCACGGTGGAAGTGGTCCCGGTCGAGATCGGCGTCGACGCTGACCTGGAAGGTGTGCCCGCTTCCGCCACCTGAACGCTCGGAGGTGAGTTCCTTCGGGGTGCCCGCGGCGACGACCTTGCCCTTGTCGACGATGACGACCCGGTCGGAGAGCGCCTCAGCCTCGTCGAGCAGGTGGGTGGTGAGGACCACGCCCACGCCGTCGCGGCGCATGGAACGCACGATGTCCCACACCGCATGACGGGACTGCGCGTCCAGCCCGGCGGTGGGCTCGTCGAGGAAGACCAGCTCTGGGCGGTTCACCAGGGCGCAGGCGAGCGCCAGACGCTGCTGTTGGCCACCCGACAGGCGCCGATAGGTGGTGGAGCGGTGCTTGGTGAGCCCCACCATGTCCAGCAGCCACTCGGTATCCAGTGGGTCCTCGCTGTAGCTGGCAACCAGCTTTAGCATCTCGCCGACCCGGATGCCGGGGTAGGCGCCGCCGCCCTGCAGCATCACCCCAATGCGGGAACGCACGGCGTCGGATTCCTTAGCGGGGTCTAGGCCGAACAGCCGGATCTCGCCGGCATCCGGGCGGGCGAAGCCCTCGCACATCTCGATGGTCGTGGTTTTGCCCGCACCGTTGGGGCCCAGTAGTGCCACGATCTCGCCGGGGTAGACCTGGAAGTCCAGCCCATCGACGGCGGTGTGGGCGCCAAACTTCTTCACCGCGCCAGTGACCTGCAGCAGTGGTTGGAGTTGGGGGGCCGAAGAGTCCTGCATTTTCACAGCTATTCAGTCTAGCCAGATGACTGTGGCTAGGGGATCACCGGTTGTTGGGTGTGTCTGCCTTCGTGGGCATCTGTTTGGGGCGAGGCAACGCGAGGGCGTTGGCATATGCCGGGTGTTTCTTGAGGTAGCGCCAGCTGGCGACCAGAAACGCGAGGAAAAGTAGCGCGGACATGGCGTAGATGAAGGCCACCGTCGCCGGCGGTAGCCCGAGACCACGGGGCAGGATGAAGAAGCTGAAAGCTACCGAGTACACGATTGTCGCGAAGTGGAAGACCGGCCGGTTGGCCCACGCCGCGAGCGGCAGAATGGCCCAGAGCAGATACCAGGGGTGGACGACGGGGAAGAAGATCACGAGGAACAAAGTGGCGACCCCGAGCCCTCCCACGGGGTGGATTCGGCCCCGGTAGGAGGCCCACAGCATGCGCACAACCCAGAATGCGCCGATCATCACCCCGAGGAAGCGGAAGACGAGCAGCGCAGCGGACTGTTGATCCCCGAGGCCAAGGAGGGTCCCTAAGAACGACGACGTCAAACCCGCCAACGTGGACAGGCTCATCCAGCTGATGATTTCTGCCGCCCCACCCTGGGAGATGATCCAACCGAAGCCCACGCCTGTGATCACGGAGAACAGACTCGCAGTGGCCGCGGCGACCACCGCGCTGGCCACTCCTGCACCGATAAGGTGTCGCAGTCCCTCGCCCCACCAGCGCGCGATCGCCACTGCGGTGAAGCCGAGAGCCATCAGGGCGGTCACCTTGATCAGGCCCGCGCAGGTGACGAGCACCGTGCCGGAGGCCATGAGCAGCAGGCGGCTGCTCAAAGGTCGTTCGTAATGGTCGGTGCCGCGCAGCACGAACTCCATGCCCACGAGCAGAAAGCCGAGCATGAGCGCCTCGTTGTGGATACCCGCGACGAGGTGGAGCAGCGTCAGCGGGTTCAGCACCCCGAGCCACCAGGCTGTCTGGGGCGCGATGCCGCAGCGCTGGGCGAGCCTCGTCAACGCCCAGCCGGTGAGCACCAGGCCGGTGATGCTCATCAGCCGATGGCCGAAGACCCCCAGCACGATGTTGTTGCCGGTGATCATGGAGATCACGGCCCCGTAGCCCAGTGCGACCGGGCCGTAGGGCGCAGGGGAGTGCGCCCACAGCAAGGGCACGGAACGGGCGAGCGGGTCTTGCACCCCGAGGATGTCCACCGGACCTGCGCTATACGGGTCCAGCCCCTGCGCGGCGATCGCCCCTTGGGCTAGATAAGAGTAGATGTCCTGGGTGAACATCGGCGCAGTGATCGCCAGGGGAAGCACCCAGAGGGCGAAGATCCGCCAATAGGTGCGGATGGGCAGGCGGGGGACTTGCCTTCCCCCTGGCCCCAGCACGAAGGCGCCGAGTAGGAGCCAGGCGAGCACTAGGAATCCGATTCCGACGAAGACGGTCACGGTGGTGCTGTGCAGCATCCGGGCCAAGACGTTGATCCCGGGAACGGACCAGAATGGGTTGCCCACCACGGGCATGGCGCCCGCGCCAATACCCCCGAGAGCGATGAGAATGGTGCCGATGGATCCCAGCCACACCGCGATCTGCAGCCGCAGCCGGTAGGCGGGGTTAAGGGGCTCCAACGGCGCGTGGAGGGGAAGCACCCGACCCTCTTGGTGGAGCTGTGCTGAGCGGGAACCGGCCAGTCCGAGCCGGGGCAGCACATGCAGATAGCGGCGCCATAGGCTGAAGGGGTCCCGGATCAATGCGCGACCGGGTCGGTTCGAAGACATGCAACCACGATAATGAAGCCAGCGTTTTTAGGGAACATAGGTTCGCCTTAGTGGACAGGGGGAATTATTTAAGACACACTCTTGTTGTCTAATCATGACGGCCCTCAACGATGAAAGGCGGGTTGATATGGCACCAGTGGAAACCGACACGCGCCGTCGCATCCTGCTCTATGTCTTGAGACACGGGCCAGTGAGCGCGACAACCATCAGCGAGGCTTTTGGTTTGAGCGCCGCTGGCGTGAGGCGCCATCTGGACAACATCGTCGCGGATGGGCTCGCCGAGGCCGTTGACGCGCCACGGTCAGGACAGCGTGGGCGACCGGCGAAGCTATTCCGCCTCACTGATGCGGGTCGAGCACAGTTCGGTCATGATTACGACACCCTCGCACTCCTCGCACTGCGTGCCCTGAAAAACTCGGGCGGAGAGGAAGCAGTCGAGGCCTTTGCTGCGCAACGCATCAATGATCTGCTGGGGGACATCCCCGAACTCGACGGTGACTACGCAGACGACCGTGATGTAAAGGCCCAGGCCAAGAACATCGCGGAGGCGCTGACCAACCGAGGCTATGCGGCAACCGTGAGCCATGCGGCCGGCGGCGTCCAAATCTGCAGGCACCACTGCCCAATCCAAGACGTGGCGGAGGAGTTCCCCGAGCTGTGTGCTGCAGAGCACCGGGTAGTTGCGGAACTACTCGGCCAGCACACTCAGCCACTCGCTACGATCGCGGACGGCAACGGTATCTGTACGACCCATATTCCGCTGACCACCATTACCCCTTCCGCAACGAAGGAAAGCTAAAGAATCTATGACTCAAGCTGCTGACAAACTGCAATCCGATCAGGAAATCATCGACTCGATCGGTGCCTACGGCTACGGTTGGCACGATTCCGACGACGCCGGCGCCAGCGCGCGCCGTGGCCTGAACGAGGACGTCGTCCGGGATATTTCTGCCAAGAAGAACGAGCCAGAGTGGATGCTCGAGCGCCGCCTCAAGGCTCTCGAGATCTTTGACAAGAAGCCCATGCCCACCTGGGGCGCGGACCTATCCGGCATCGATTTCGACCAGATCAAGTACTTCGTCCGCTCCACCGAGCAGCAGGCCACGAGCTGGGAGGATCTGCCGGAGGATATTAAGAACACCTACGACAAGCTGGGCATCCCGGAGGCGGAGCGCCAGCGCCTCGTCGCCGGTGTCGCCGCGCAGTACGAGTCCGAGGTTGTTTACCACCAGATCCGTGAGGACCTGGAGGAGCAGGGCGTGATCTTCGTCGACACCGACACCGCCCTGGAGGAGTACCCGGAGCTGTTCAAGGAGTACTTCGGCACCGTGATTCCCGCGGGCGATAATAAGTTCTCCGCGCTGAACACCGCTGTGTGGTCCGGTGGCTCCTTCATCTACGTGCCGCCGGGAGTCCACGTGGACATCCCACTGCAGGCCTACTTCCGCATCAACACGGAAAACATGGGCCAGTTCGAGCGCACCCTCATCATCGTCGACGAGGACGCCTACGTTCACTACGTCGAGGGCTGCACCGCCCCGATCTACAAGACCGACTCCCTGCACTCCGCAGTCGTCGAGATCATCGTGAAGAAGGGCGGCCGCTGCCGCTACACGACGATCCAGAACTGGTCGAACAACGTCTACAACCTCGTCACCAAGCGCACCAAGTGTGAAGAGGGCGCGACCATGGAGTGGGTCGATGGCAACATCGGTTCCAAGGTCACCATGAAGTACCCGGCCGTCTGGATGACCGGTCCGCACGCCAAGGGCGAGGTCCTGTCCGTCGCCTTCGCAGGCGAAGGCCAGTTCCAGGACACCGGCGCGAAGATGACCCACATGGCGCCGTACACCAGCTCCAACATCGTCTCGAAGTCCGTGGCCCGCTCCGGTGGCCGCGCGGCCTACCGCGGCCTGATCGAGGTACACCCGAATGCGCACCACTCCGCCTCCCAGGTTGAGTGTGACGCCCTGCTGGTGGACTCCATCTCGCGGTCGGACACATACCCGTACAACGACATCCGCAACGACCACGTCACCTTGGGCCACGAGGCAACCGTCTCCCAGGTCTCCGAGGACCAGCTCTTCTACCTGATGAGCCGAGGCCTCGAGGAGGACGAGGCGATGGCGATGATCGTTCGTGGCTTCGTTGAGCCAATCGCCAAGGAGCTCCCGATGGAGTACGCGCTTGAGCTCAACCGTCTGATCGAACTGCAAATGGAAGGATCGGTGGGCTAAGCCAGATGACCACCTTGGAAAACGTTCAGAACCAAACCGTCAAGGCGGGAACCGATCACCAGACCAAGGGCGACCGCTTCACCTCCTTCAAGGCTGAGGACTTCGCGATCCCGAAGGGCCGCGACGAGGACTGGCGCTTCACCCCGCTGCGACGTCTTCGTGGCCTGCACGACGGCACCGCCGCAGCGCCGACGGACGCCAACGTCGTCATCGAGGTCCCGGAGAATGCCGGTGACAACGTCTCCGTGACGAAGGTTGATTCTTCCGACCCGCGCGTCGGTCTGGCCGGCGCACCGGTCGACCGCGCCGCAGCCCAGGCCTGGGAGAACGCCCCGGTCGCGGACTACGTCCAGGTTGCGAAGGACACCACACTGACCGAGCCGATCGAGATCACGATCACCGGCCCGGGCGAGGACCAGGTTTCCTACAGCACCCTGGTCGTCGAGCTCGAGCGTCACGCCGAGGCCGTCGTCATCCTGCGCTATCAGGGTTCCGGCGCGCACTCCGACAACGTCGAGTTCGTCGTCGGCGACGGCGCGAAGCTGGTCACCGTGGTGCTGGAGGACTGGGAGGACGACGGCGTCCACCTCTCCAACTCCCACATCCAGGCTGGCCGAGATGCCACCGTCCGCCACGCCTACGCGGCATTCGGCGGCGAGATCCTGCGCTCCGTGCCGCACGTGCGCTACACCGCACCGGGTGGCGACGTGGAGATGCTGGGCGTCAACTTCGCTGATGCGGATCAGTACTTCGAGCAGCGTCTGCTCATCGACCACTCCGTCCAGAACTGCCGCTCCAACGTGCTCTACAAGGGCGCACTGCAGGGCGACCCGGCCGACGCGGATCGCCCGGCGTCCGAGCGTAAGCGCGACGCCCGCACCGTGTGGATCGGCGACGTCCTGATTCGCCCGGAGGCCACCGGGACGGACACCTACGAGACCAATAACAACCTGCTGCTGACCACCGGTGCCCGTGCGGACTCCGTGCCGAACCTGGAGATCCAGACCGGCGAGATCGCAGGTGCTGGCCACGCTGCCACGGTGGGTCGCTTCGACGACGAGCAGATGTACTACCTGCAGGCCAGGGGCATTCCGGAGGCGCAGGCCAAGATGCTCATCGTCCGCGGTTTCTTCACGGACGTCATCCGCCGCATCCCGGTGGAGTCCGTCCGCGAACACCTGGAAGAGCTCGTCGGCAACGAGCTTGAGCGCACCGTCCTCTAACCCGCTAATCCTCCCAAGAATCTTTCAAAGGAAACATCACTAGTATGAGCACTCTTGAGATCAAGAACCTCCACGCCCAGGTCCTGCCCTCGGACGAGAACGACGAGCCGAAGAAGATCCTCAACGGCGTGAACCTCACCATCAACTCCGGCGAGACCCACGCCATCATGGGGCCGAACGGCTCCGGTAAGTCCACCCTGGCGTACGCCATCAGCGGTCACCCGCGCTACGAGGTCACCGAGGGCGAGGTGCTGCTCGACGGCGTGAACCTCCTCGACCTGGACGTCGATGAGCGCGCCCGCGCTGGCCTCTTCCTGGCGATGCAGTACCCGACCGAGGTGCCGGGTGTCTCCATGGCTAACTTCCTGCGCTCCGCGGCCACCGCCACCCGTGGCGAGGCCCCGAAGCTGCGCGAGTGGGTCAAGGAGGCCCGCGAGGCGATGAAGGAGCTGGACATCGACCCGTCCTTCTCCGAGCGTTCCGTCAACGAGGGCTTCTCCGGTGGCGAGAAGAAGCGCCACGAGGTGCTGCAGCTCGGCCTGCTGAAGCCGAAGTTCGCCATCCTGGACGAGACCGACTCCGGTCTGGACGTCGACGCCCTGCGCATCGTCTCCGAGGGCATCAACCGCTACCAGGAGCGCGAGAACGGCGGCGTGCTGATGATCACGCACTACCAGCGCATCCTGAACTACGTGAAGCCGGATCACGTGCACGTCTTCGCCGGCGGCCGCATCGTGACCTCCGGTGGCCCGGAGCTGGCAGAGCAGCTGGAGAACGAGGGCTACGACAAGTTCGTCAACGCCTAAAGACGCACCGAAAGTCCCACCCCGCGACCCCTGGGGTGGGTTTTCAATCCCCGCAGGCATGCTTCAACCGCGTCACTGCGGTTAGAGAAGCGAAGAATCGAAGGTTTTCATGGTTGATACTCATCTCGACACCCACGCGATCCGACAGGATTTCCCCATCCTTTCCCGCACCGTTCGGGACGGCCAGCCGCTGATCTACCTCGATTCCGGGGCGACCGCGCAGCGCCCCCTGCAGGTGCTGGACGCGGAGCGCGATTTTCTGACCAAGCACAACGCCCCGGTCCACCGCGGTGCCTACCAGATCGCGGAGGAGGCCACCGACGCGTATGAGGGCGCCCGCGAGGCCATCGCGGCCTTCGTTGGCGCGGCGGATGAGGAGATCGCCTTCACGAAGAACGCCACCGAGGCGCTCAACGAGGTGGCCTTCATCCTGGGGGACTCGCGGGCAGGGGAGCTGCAGGTCACCGAGGGCGACGAGATCGTCGTCTCTGAGCTGGAGCACCACGCCAACCTCGTGCCCTGGCAAGAGCTGGCACGTCGCACGGGCGCAACCTTGAAGTGGTTCCGCGCCACTGAGGACGGCCGCATCGACCTGGACAGCCTGCAGCTCAGTGAGAAGACGAAGGTCGTGGCTCTGACTCACCAGTCCAACGTCACCGGTGCGGTGCTGGACGTCAAGGAGGCTGTGCGACGCGCCCGCGAGGTCGGCGCACTCTTCGTGCTGGATGCCTGCCAATCCGTGCCACACATGGCGGTGGACTTCCACGACCTAGATGTGGACTTCGCGGCGTTCTCCGGGCACAAGATGCTGGGGCCCAACGGCGTGGGCGTGATGTACGGCAAGAAGGAGCACCTGCGGGTGCTGCCACCGTTCCTCACCGGCGGGTCGATGATCCAGAAGGTGACGATGGAGGGCTCCACCTTCGCCGACGCCCCGCAGAAGTTCGAGGCGGGCACCCAGATGACTTCCCAGGTCGTGGGGCTTGGCGCTGCGGTGGCCTACCTCAACGCGCTCGGCATGGACAAGGTCGCCGCCCACGAGCACGAGCTCACCGCCTATGCGCTGGCCCAGCTCAGCGAGATCCCGGGCCTGCGGATCATCGGTCCGACCGATATGCACAACCGGGGTAGCGCGGTGAGCATGGTGGTCGATGGAATCCACCCGCACGACCTGGGTCAGATCTTGGACGACCAGGGAGTCTCCATCCGGGTGGGACACCACTGCGCATGGCCGGCCCACACGTGCCTGGGCGTGCAGGCCACGGCGCGCGCCAGCTTCTACGTCTATAACGAGAAGTGGGAGATCGACCGGCTCGTCGAGGGCATTCGCAAGGCGCAGGAGTTCTTCGGCGTCTAGCCCCGCCGCCGGGGTGGTGACGCTCCTTTTCAGGACGTCATCGCCCCCACGTAGCAGAAGACCTGAACCCAACTACACAACCTCAACCTTCAAACGGTGGTGAAAGTACATGAGAATGGAACAGATGTACCAGGAGGTCATCCTGGACCATTACAAGCACCCGGAGCACGCCGGCCTGCGCGAGCCTTATGACGCGGAGGTCTTCCACGTCAACACTTCCTGTGGTGACGAACTGACGCTGCGGGTGCACCTGAGCGAGGACCACAAGACGGTTCAGGACATCTCCTACGACGCAGTGGGCTGCTCTATCAGCCAGGCCTCCACTTCCGTGATGGCCGACGAGATCGTGGGCCTGCCGGTCACCGAGGCCTTCGCGAAGCTCGCGGAGTTCGAGAAGATGATCACCTCCCGCGGCAAGCTGGAGGGCGACGAGAACCTCATCGGCGACGGCATCGCCTTTAGCGGTGTCTCCAAGTACCCGGCCCGCGTGAAGTGCGCGTTGCTGGGCTGGAAGGCCTTCGAGGCCGCCGCGATCGACGCGGGCGTCACCCCGCCCGAGCAGACCGAGAACGCATAAAGATCAACCGTTAACCGACAACCCACCGTTTCTTTCACGGCACTTAAGCCCAACCCCCAAAGCGAGGAAAGCAATGTCTGAACAGAACCCTTCCAGCCCGGAGATGGACCCATCGCCGCTCAACGAGGTTCCGGAGCCACCGGCAAACCCAAGCCAGGAGGATCTTGAGCGTTACGGCAAGATCGAGGAGTGCCTGCTCGACGTCATCGACCCGGAGCTGGGCATCAACGTCGTCGACCTTGGTCTGGTATACGACATCTGGGATGAGGGCAAGACTGTCATGATCAATATGACGCTGACCTCCCCGGCGTGCCCGCTGCACGACATGATTGAGGACCAAGCGCAGACCGCGGTGCTGAGCACGCTCCAGGAGTATGAGGACCTGCAGATCAACTGGGTCTGGACCCCAGCCTGGGGCCCGCAGATGATCAACGAGGAAGGCCGCGAGCAGCTGCGTTACCTCGGCTTCTCGGTCTAATTTCGCTGCAGGCCGAAGCGTAGGTACCGCCAGGGGCGGCGATAGAGGGGGAGTAACACCGGGTGAACCCACCCGGTGTTTTTCCTTAACCGCCACATGGTTCTGGCGGTGCGCAGCCCGCTGCGCCCGGAAAGGTAAGCCAGCTGGTCGGCGGTGGACAGGGAAAAGAAGGCGGCGAAGAAGCTTTGGACGTCCTCGGTGTCGGCCTCGGCGACAAGCAGGGAACCGATCCGCCGCAGTGCCCGGGCGAGGGTCACGTTCGCCCGCCGAGCCAGCCCCATAAGATTCGCCCCACTGTGTGTTGCTCGAGCGTATTTCGCCTCCACGCGGTCGAGGAAGCCATCCACCTCCTGCAGTGCCGTGCCGACCGAATAGCCGGTCGCAGGGTGGATGAACCCGTCTCGGGCCCCGAAGGCGAGCACCCCTGAGCCAGCAGCGATGGTGCCCATCGGGATGGCGACGAGCTCCTCATCCACGACCTCCAGATCCTCGCTCCAGCCCTTGCCCTGGAGGCGAGTAATCCGAGAGTCGAGCCGGGAGCGCAGCAGGGCGAAGTCAGCGTCGGTGGGGCGGGAGGAGCTTGCCAGGATCGTCTCTTCCGCCAGCCAGCCTTCGGGGAGGCGCTGGACGTAGAGGAAGCTGGGTTTGGCGCCACCGGGTTCTGCCGCGGGGGAGGCTGTCCAGTCCATCAGCGTGGGGGTGATCAGCGCTTCCGACAGCGTGGCGCCGGATCCCGGCACCGGGCGGAGCACGTAACCGACCGCAATCTGCCACAGCGCACCGCCTGTGGCCGCCCCGCGGCAGTCCACCGTGAGCCCCGGCAAGTCGGCGAATTGTTCCTCGGTCATGGCTTCGGCGTGCAGGCTTCCCCCGGCGTACCTCACTGCCTCGGCCGCCCCGGCTCGCAGGGCGCCTTTGGCCATCATCCGGTAGCGAAAGCCTA
This sequence comes from Corynebacterium sp. UMB4614, assembly GCF_030217065.1. NCBI lineage: Bacteria > Bacillati > Actinomycetota > Actinomycetes > Mycobacteriales > Corynebacteriaceae > Corynebacterium > Corynebacterium sp. UMB4614. Next base: position 15,705 of record NZ_JASONC010000002.1, on the reverse strand, counting down.
ACTGCTTGGTGCTCCCCGGGGTGGGGGTCACGCGGATGGCTTCGGCAGGCGAGAAGAGCTCATCGGCCCAGTCGGGGACCTCCGGGGCGAAGGCTCCATAGGTGGCGGGCCAGGCTGGCCACGCGTCCGCCCCTGCTGCGTCCGGACGAGAACCGGGGTCGTAGCCGTGCACCTGCCAACCCCGCTCGGCGGCGCGCAGCGCGAGGATCGCGCCCGCTGGCCCCAAACCAATGATGTTGATTTGGCGCGGCCCGGCACCCCGGGCGGGCGCCGCAGGGGCTGCGCTAATACTCCAGCTCATGCCCCCAATCTAGCTAAGGGCCTGGCAGTGTTAGGGTATTGCCTGTGATTGTGACGAAGGATCTGGAAGTTCGGGTGGGCGCGCGCACGCTCCTCACCGCCCCCGGCGAGCACCTGCGGGTGCAGCCGGGCGACCGCATCGCGCTGGTGGGCCGTAACGGCGCTGGAAAGACCACCACGATGCGGATTTTGGCGGGGGAGACCGAGCCTTACGGCGGCAGTGTCGTCAGTTCCGGGGAGCTGGGCTACCTGCCACAGGACTCGAAGGAAGGGGACATCGAACAGAGTGCCCGGGACCGCGTCCTCTCGGCGCGCGGGCTCGACCGGATCCGGCAGTCCATGGAGCGCCAGCAGGAGATCATGGAGACCGCGACGACGGACTCCAAGCGCGACGCCGCGATCCGCAAGTACTCCCGGTTGGAGGAGCAGTACCACTCGCTGGGCGGCTACGAGGCCAATGCCGAAGCTGCCCGCATCTGCGACGCGCTGGGCCTGCCGGAACGGGTGCTCGACCAGCAGCTGAAGACCCTCTCGGGTGGACAGCGCCGCCGCGTGGAGCTCGCCCAGATTCTCTTCGCCGCCACGGCAGGTTCTGGGCGCTCCAAGACCACCCTGCTGCTCGACGAGCCGACCAACCACCTGGACTCGGACTCCATCGCCTGGCTGAAGGACTTCCTCTCCAAGCACGAGGGTGGGCTGATCATGATCTCCCACGACGTCGAGCTCATCGAGGCGGTCTGCAACCGGGTCTGGTTCCTGGACGCGGTCCGCGCCGAGGCGGATGTCTACAACATGGGCTGGAAGAAGTACCTGGACGCCCGCGCCCTGGACGAGGCGCGTCGACGTCGGGAACGGGCGAATGCAGAGAAGAAGGCCTCCGCGTTGAAGAAGCAGGCGGATAAGTTCGGGGCGAAGGCGAACAAGGCCCGCGCCGCCAAGCAGATGGTTGCCCGCGCTGACCGGATGCTCGACCAGCTGGATGAGGTGCGCGTCGAGGATAAGGTCGCTTCGATCCGTTTCCCGAAACCCGCCCCGTGCGGCAAGACCCCGCTGTTCGCCAAGGGGCTGACAAAGATGTACGGCTCCCTGGAGGTCTTCGCGGGCGTGGACCTGGCGATCGACAAGGGCAGCCGCGTCGTCGTCCTGGGCTTCAACGGTGCCGGTAAGACCACGCTGTTGAAGCTGCTGGCCGGGGTGGAGCGCACGGACGGGGAGGGCGGCATCGTCACGGGCCACGGGCTCAAGATCGGCTACTTCGCCCAGGAGCACGACACCATCGACGGGGAAAAGTCCGTATGGCAGAACGCCATCGACGCTTGCCCCGACGCCGATGAGCAGGAGCTGCGCAGCCTGCTGGGCGCGTTCATGTTCTCTGGGGAGAAGTTGGATCAGCCCGCGGGCACGCTCTCGGGCGGTGAGAAGACGCGCCTGGCCCTTGCCACGCTGGTCTCCTCGCGGGCGAACGTGCTGTTGCTCGACGAGCCGACGAATAACCTGGACCCGCAGTCCCGAGAGCAGGTCCTGGACGCGCTGCGCACCTACGAGGGCGCGGTGGTGCTGGTGACCCACGACCCGGGTGCCGTGCGGGCTTTGGAGCCGGAGCGGGTCATCGTCCTGCCCGATGGTGTGGAGGACCTGTGGAACGACGAGTACATGGAGATCGTCGAGCTGGCGTAGGCGCCGCCGTCATTGGACGGTTAGTCGGAGAGGTAACGGCGCGGTGCTTCCGCTCTTACCAGGCCCAGCCGGCCCGCCCGAACCAGTTGCGCTCCGCAAGGTTGAAGACGGCTTCGCGCTGCTTCTGCGTCAGCCCGGAGTCCAGCTCCGCGTGGGTTTGGCCTGGGCGACGGCTGATGCCCACGATCGCCCAGCCGTTATTGTTCCAGTCATCCACCGTGGCATCCCCCTCGGAGCTCGCCATGTTGAAGCGGGAACGGTACCAGTCGGGTTTGCGGCTCATTTCGAACTCGAAGGAGTGCATCTGCCGGGTCGTGCCGTCGGGGAGAAGCACGGTCAGCGGGGCCCGGTAGTAGTAATGGAACGTCCGGCCGGAGTCGCTGGAGCTGCTGACATCAGTGCGGCAGTGATAGAACTGCCCAACGAGCGCCGGATAGTAGTCGATCCAACCATTCTTCCAAGCCGTGATGATCCGCTTACGCCGGTGAAGATCGCGCGAGATCGCGTACGCCGCGACGCACACAAAGATGCTGCCGATGATGGCAAAGAAGATGTCAATGGTGTCGAATTTATCTCTCCACGACCCGGTTTCACTCAGGTCGCTGAGCAGGAACCTGAAGCCGATCAGCGCGAAAACGCCGCCGAAAAGGCCAAAGATCAGGAAGAACACGACGCGACCGGGCAGCGAACGCAGGTATGGCGCGGGGCCTGCTCCCCGCACCGCTTCGAAGACTCCGCTGCGATCCCGCATCGGGTTGGGGGCGGCGTAATAGTCCTCGCCTCGTTCGGGCACCAGAGGGGTCTCCAACCCAGATTTAAACTTCAATTGAGTGCGCGGCATGCGCGTCGGCTGCGTCACGGCTGTAGCCCCTCGTCGCTGTGAAGTAGACAACAAAGTGCCACCAGAATACGTAATGACGCCACCGTGGACACGAAAAAACCGAGCTGCAGCCAAGCACAGCGCCGACCTTTAGACGCTGTGCTGGTCCGCGCTCGGGAAGTTTCGCTAGTTACGGAAGCCGTGCACCGGGGCTGGGATGAAGCCACCGCGGTGGACGAAGGCGTCGTTGCCCTTCGCGTTGACCGGGATGACCGGGGCGTAGCCCAGCAGGCCACCAAAGTTGACCTCATCGCCCGGCTTCGTGCCCGGCACTGGGATGAGGCGAGCAGCAGTGGTCTTATGGTTCATCACGCCAATGGCGGCCTCGTCGGCAATCATGCCCGCGATGAGCTCAGCGGACGTATCACCCGGGATGGCGATCATGTCGAAACCGACCGAGCAGATGCTGGTCATGGCCTCGAGCTTGTCCATGGTGATGGAGCCCTCGCGGACGGCGTCGATCATGCCCTTGTCCTCGGAGACCGGGATGAAGGACCCGGATAGCCCGCCCACGCGCGAGCAAGCCATCATGCCGCCCTTCTTGACCGCGTCGTTGAGCAGGGCCAGAGCAGCGGTGGTGCCGTGGGTACCGACCTGGTCCAGACCCATGCTCTCGAGCACGTGCGCCACCGAGTCGCCCACCTCGGCGGTCGGGGCCAAAGAGAGGTCGACAATGCCGAAGGGCACGCCGAGGCGCTCGGCGGCCATCGTGCCGACCAGCTGGCCCGCGCGGGTGATCTTAAAGGCAGCCTTCTTAATCTCCTCGGCGATCTCGTTGAGGGAGGCACCAGACATCGGGGCGATGGCGTTGTTCACCACGCCCGGGCCAGAGACACCGACGGAAATCACCGTGTCCGGCTCCTCGATGCCATGGAATGCACCCGCCATGAACGGGTTGTCCCCGACAGCATTGGCGAAGACCACGAGCTTCGCACACGCAATGGAGGACTCGTCCTTGGTCAGCTCGGCTGCCTCCTTGACCACCCGGCCCATCAGGCCGACGGCGTCCATGTTCACGCCGGCACGGGAGGTCGCGACGTTCACCGAGCCGCAGACCGCGCCGGTGGTGGACAGCGCCTCGGGGATAGAGCGGATGAGCCGCTCGTCGGAGGTCGTCGCGCCCTTCTCGACGAGCGCGGAGTAGCCACCGACGAAGTTCACGCCCAGCTCGCCGGCGGCGCGGTCCAGCGCCTTGGCGATCTCCACCGGGTTGCCCTCCACGCCGGCGGCGACGAGGGAGACGGGGGAGACGGAGACCCGCTTGTTGACGATCGGGATCCCGAGCTCACGCTCGATGCCTTCACACACCGGCACCAGGTCGCGGGCACGCTCAGTCACGCGATCGTAGACCGCCTGCGCCGTGGCCTCCATGGTGGAGCGGGTGCAGCCGATCAGTGAAATGCCCATCGTCACCGTGCGGATGTCCAGGCGGTAGTCCTCGATCATCCGGATGACCTCGAGGAAACGGGCAGAAGAGAATTCGAAGTTCACGCCGCGCCGCCTTAAATATCGTTGATGGCGCTGAACAGAGCCTCGGACTGGATGCGCACGACCATGCCCAGCGGCTGGCCCGCGGCGTCAAAGGCCTCCTGGAGGGCGCCCATATCCACGTCTGTTTCCGGCAGCTCCACGCGCATGATCATGGTGAAGAAGTCATCCATGATGGTCTGGGAGACGTCGACGATATTCAGGCCCTCGTCGGCTGCCGCCTTCGCGACGGCGGCGATAACACCGGGGCGATCCTTGCCGGTAGTGGTAATGATTGCATACATGCGGCCAGTATAGACCTGGAAAAATGCACCTAGAAAAGGGGTGTAGGGTGGGCGCCATGAAAAAGCAGCATGTTCTTGTCCTTGGCGCAGGCGGTAACGTCTCGCGCCACAGCATCCCGAAGCTCGTCGCAGCAGGCCACAGCGTCACGGCCCTGGTCCGCAACCCCGAGCACGTCCAAAAGCTCGTCGACGAGGGTGCGACCGCGATTGTGCGCGATCTCACTACGATCAGCACAGAGGATTGGGCGCGTCTGCTGAGCCCCTTCGATGTGGTGGTCTGGTCCGCCGGTGCTGGAGGCGGTTCCGCGGAGCTGACCTACGCTGTCGACCGCGACGCCGCGATGGCGATGATCGACGCGCTCGAGTCCCTCGGGGACGCAGCCCCGTTCACCGTCATGGTCTCCTACGCAGGCGCCTCCGAGGCAACAACCGAGGACGACGGCGGTTCCTGGTACGCCTACGTCGAATCCAAGAAGGCCGTCGACAAGCGACTGCTCGGATCCACCCTGCCTTACCAGATCCTGGGACCGACCCGCCTGACCGACGACGCGGCAGCAGGCGTCACGGTGCTGGATGGCGCCATGGACCCCGCGTCCGAGACGGCGCGCGAACTGGTCGCTGACGTCATCGTCGAGTCCGTCGGGCGCGGGGAAGCGTTTGACCGCAACCCGCTCGACTTCGAAAACGGCACGGGCGACGTCGCCGACGTCTAACTGCGAGGGCTACTCGCCGCGCACCGACTGCTCGACGAGGTCGAGCATCTTCTCGAGCTGCGTGGTGTCAGCTCCTTCGGCCATTTTCGTCATCAACCCGTCCATCACTGTCTCGAGGTAGGTCTGGATGACCTCCAGCGGAACATCGGTGCGCATCGAGACATTGTGGGACAGGCGAGCCCGGATGGCGGCATCGAGGACCTGCTGGTGCTTGCGCCACCGCGCCTCGAACTCCGGGTCGGTACGCAGCTTGCGGATCGTTTCCGCACGCGTGATGTACCAACTGTTGGTCTCCGGGTGCGTGATCATGTGCCGCATAACCTCAATGAGGCCGTGGTTCGACACGACTTCCGCGTGACGGGCGGCATCCTCCCGCACCACCGCGAGGAAGAGAGCTTCCTTGTCTGCGAAGTGGTGGAAGATCGCGCCCCGGGTCTTGCCGGTGGCTTTCTCCAGCCGGGCGACGGTCGCCCCCTCGTAGCCATATTGCGCGAAACAACCACGGGCTTGCTCGATAATCTCCCGACGACGGCGGGATAGTTCACGGTCGCTGACGATGGGCATGGCAGATTCCTTGGTTGCGCGCCTTCGATATGGGGTTTGGGGTCGCGCGGGGTCGAAGAAAAAGTTTAAGAAAAGGGGAGAGGGGCCCACCGGCTAGGCCGGAAGGCCCCTCAGCAGATGGGGAGAACTACTTGTTCTCGTCCATCATGTTGCGCAGGACGAACTGCAGGATACCGCCGTTGCGGTAGTAGTCAGCCTCGCCCGGGGTGTCGATACGGGTCACGGCGTCGAACTCAATCTTCTCGCCGTTCTCCTTGGTAGCGACGACCTTCACGGTCTTCGGGGTCTCGCCCTCGTTGAGCTTCTCCAGACCGGTGATGTCGAAGGTCTCGGTGCCCTCGATGCCCAGGGACTTCCAGGACTCGCCCTCCGGGAACTGCAGCGGAACAACGCCCATACCGATGAGGTTGGAGCGGTGGATGCGCTCGAAGGACTCTGCGATGACGGCCTTAACGCCGAGCAGCAGGGTGCCCTTTGCAGCCCAGTCACGGGAGGAACCGGTGCCGTACTCCTTGCCGCCGAGAACCACGAGAGGAGTGTTCTGCTCCTTGTAGTTCATTGCAGCATCGTAGATGTAGGACTGTGGGCCACCCTCCTGGGTGAAGTCGCGGGTGTAGCCACCTGCAACGCCGTCCAGCAGCTGGTTCTGCAGGCGGATGTTCGCGAAGGTACCGCGAACCATGACCTCGTGGTTACCACGACGTGCGCCGAGGGAGTTGTAGTCCTTGCGGGCAACGCCGTTCTCGTCGAGGTACTGAGCAGCCGGGGTGCCCGGCTTAATGGTGGAGGCAGGGGAGATGTGGTCGGTGGTGACGGAGTCGCCCAGCAGAGCCAGGACGCGTGCACCCTCGACGTTGTTCACTGCCTCCGGCTCGCGGCTCATGCCGTCGAAGTACGGAGCCTTGCGGATGTAGGTGGACTTTGGATCCCAGCCGAAGGTCTTGCCGGTCGGGACCTCCAGGCCCTGCCAGCGCTCGTCGCCCTTGAAGACGTCGGCGTAGTCAGAGACGTACATCTCCTTGGAGATGGAGGACTTGATGACCTCTTCGATCTCCTCGGTGGACGGCCAGATGTCCTTCAGGAAGACGTCGTTGCCGTCCTGGTCCTGGCCCAGCGGCTGGGTCTCGAAGTCGAAGTCCATGGTGCCGGCGATGGCGTAAGCGATGACGAGGATCGGGGACGCCAGGTAGTTCATCTTGACGTCCGGGTTGATGCGACCCTCGAAGTTACGGTTACCGGACAGGACTGCGGTAGCAGCCAGGTCGGAGCGGTTGATGCCCTCGGAGATCTCCTCCGGCAGCGGGCCGGAGTTACCGATACAGGTGGTGCAGCCGTAGCCGACGAGGTAGAAGCCCATTGCCTCGAGGTCCTCCCACAGGCCGGCCTTCTCGTAGTAGCCGGTGACGACCTGGGAACCCGGTGCCATGGAGGTCTTGACCCATGGTGCAGCCTTCAGGCCCTTCTTGCGGGCGTTGCGTGCCAGCAGGCCTGCGCCGAGCATGACGGACGGGTTGGAGGTGTTGGTGCAGGAGGTGATGGACGCGATGGCGACCATACCGTGGTCCAGCTCGATGTCCTGACCGTTGTAGTTGACGGTGGTCGGAGCGGACGGACGGCCTTCAGCACCAGCGGCTGCGGACGGGAGGTTGCCCTTGGCGTCTGCAGCGGAAGCCGGGGTGCCCTCGGCCTTGGAGGTGTCGTCCGTGCTTGGGCCTTCAGCGTCGAAGGTGCCGCCGTCCTCACCGACTGCGGTGTCGATGTAGTTGTGCAGGTCCTTGCGGAATTGGGACTTGGAGTCGGTGAGTTCGATGCGGTCCTGCGGACGCTTCGGGCCAGCGATGGACGGAACGACGGTGGACAGGTCCAGCTCGAGGTACTCGGAGTACTCGACGTCGGCCTCCGGGTCGAGCCACATGCCCTGCTCCTTGGCGTAAGCCTCGACGCGGTCCAGGGTCTCCTGGTCGCGGCCGGTCAGAGCCAGGTAGTCGACCGTCTCCTGGTCGATCGGGAACATCGCGGCGGTGGAACCGAACTCAGGGGACATGTTGCCGATGGTTGCGCGGTTTGCGAGCGGCAGCTCGGCAACACCTGCGCCGTAGAACTCAACGAACTTACCGACGACACCGTGCTGACGCAGCATGTCGGTGATGGTCAGGACGACGTCGGTTGCGGTCACGCCAGGCTGGATCTCGCCGCTGAGCTTGAAGCCAACAACGCGCGGGATGAGCATGGAGATCGGCTGGCCAAGCATTGCAGCCTCGGCCTCGATGCCACCAACACCCCAGCCCAGGATGCCCAGGCCGTTCTGCATCGTGGTGTGGGAGTCGGTACCAACACAGGTATCCGGGTAGGCCACGCCGTCCTTCTCGAAGACGGAACGAGCGAGGTACTCGATGTTGACCTGGTGGACGATACCGGTTCCCGGAGGAACGACGCGGAAGTTCTCGAAGGCGCCGGTGCCCCAACGCAGGAACTTGTAGCGCTCCTCGTTGCGCTCGTACTCGATCTCGACGTTCTTCTCGAAGGCTGCATCAGAACCGAATGCCTCGATGATGACGGAGTGGTCGATGACCATCTCAGCCGGGTTCAGTGGGTTGACCTGGTCAGCGTCGCCGCCCAGGGAGACCACTGCGTCGCGGATGGTTGCGAGGTCAACGATGCAGGCCACGCCGGTGAAGTCCTGCATGATCACACGAGCCGGGGTGAACTGGATCTCGATGGACGGATCAGCCTTGGGATCCCAGTTCGCGATGGCCTCGATGTGCTCACGGGTGATGTTCTTGCCATCCTCGTTCCGCAGCAGGTTCTCGCCAAGCACCTTCAGGGAATAAGGGAGCTTCTCCATGCCAGGCACTGCGGACAGGCGGAAGATGTCATAGCTCTTCTCGCCAACCTCCAGCGTGCCCTTCGCGTCGAAGGAGTTGATGCTTTCAGTCACTATTAGCTCCTGAGTCTCTTCTCGTAGTCGATAAGTCGCTCCGCGGGCTGGAGCGCGGGGGAGCGCTCCTTAAAATTACGTCCCGGAGTTCGTCGTGGACGTAGCACGGGGAGTACACCTCTATTATGCAGGTTTTCCCGGTGACGTCTGCCACCGACATTAACAGTACGGCCGTTACGTTTAGAAATCTTTCGACGCCACTTCCCGGAAGGGCATTACCCCCGGCCACCCACAGACCGCACAGCCTCTCAAGAGAAAACTGAATTACCGGGCCAAGATGCGCGACGAGACAGCCATGATCTACACTTCATGGAACCAAACCCTCAAGTTCCCCTTTAAAGTTCCGGATGGAGTTCTTATGACCAACACTGCGTGCCCCGCAGCCACGTCACCCCATCCAGACACCGTACAGAAATTCGCCAAGCTCGGAATCGATGCGCCGCAGATCATTAGCAGCCTCGAAAAGGACACATTGTGGGTGGACCCCAAAATTGCGGATCGCGTGGAGCCTGAAACGTCGGGAATGCGCGCCGCGCTGAGTAACGCGGAAGGGGGATCGCGGATTCAGCTCGCGGTCCTCAACAGCACCCAGCTCGAGCCGGCAACTGAGCGAGACCTCGCGCAAATCCTTCACGATGCTACTTGTTCGGACACAACACTGGTGATGACACCAAAGTGGGGCACGTCGGTATCCGACATCTACCCACGCTTCACCCTGGAGCGGAACCATGAGAAGCTCCACAGCAACCTCAACGTAGACGCGGTCGAGAATTTCCTCAGCGCGATAGACGACACAGCAACACCGACGACTGCCGTCAGTAACGGCCTGCTGGGCATCATCATTCTATCGATCGCCATCACGGCCTTGTTCGCGCAGCGATCCCGCTAGCGAAACACAAGCGACTGCAACCACCCGCAGGCGATTTAGCGGCGCCATATGCTCGCACCCTCGCCCCCAAACCTTGAGTCCCTCCACTCCAGCTCACGCCCAGCGGGGCATCAGGGCAATAACAGGGGGACTGTCAGTTGATCGCGCCTTTCGGAGCTTAAGGTCACGAAACAGCAGAGAAAGACCGCACAACCGAACCGCCGAAAGTCGGGTCAACCCCAGAGGCTTGACGTACCTAAATTGAAAGTTCAGCGATTTGCGAGCTTTCTTGCACACTTCAAACAGACACGCCATCAACACCTTAAATGTGACCCACCTCACAAATTTGCCAATTCTTTACCTTTCCGCTGGTCAAGCCATATGACATGACCAAAGTGGCGTGTGTTTAATTTGATACTTATGTGAATTGAGTCGCTCCGTTATGCATTTGTGCCCTAGGGTTTTCAACGTCATCGACTGAAACAGGAGGGCACTCGAGTTACTCGAGCTGCGCCGAAGCTTTCGGACACCCCCTGGACCGTGCTTCATCTCATGGGGAAGTGAGATAAACCGGACCGCGGGCGACCTTCCTGTGGATGTCCACCGTCAACCAGGAGATCTTTAACGTGCTATCTCGCCCGAGCATCGGCCGTACCGATACGGCAAACATCGCGCGGTCTAGTCGCACTCTTCTCGCGGTCGCTGTGACCGCTGGCATCTATGCGCACACGGCCACCGCACCCGCACTAGCAGAGGACCAGGAGTCCGTTGAGGCATACCTCGCGGACCTAGTGGACCAGACCTCCAGCAAGCAATCCGAGGTTGACAACATCCTCAACCGGATGGGTGGCATCCGCGAGGCGGCAAATAAATCCCGCGTGGACCTGGAGCGCAGCCAAAAGGCCGCCCAGGAGGCGCAGGATAAGACGCTGTCCGCGCGCAAGCGACTAGACAGTGCCGAAAAGGACGTCAACACTGCCCAAGAGAAGCTAAACGAGATCGCCCGCTCTGCATATAAGCAGGGAGGCCACACAGCTCCGGTAACTCTCGCTGCGGGAGGCGATTCCGCAGCGTCCCAGTTGGATCGCGCCAGCTATGTTCGTCTCGCAACCGAAAAGCAGCAGGGCGTAGTCAACCGCCTGGACTTGTCACGCACCCAGAGCGCAAACGAAGAATCTCGTCTTCGCGCATCCCGCGAGGCCGCGGATAACGCAGTCCAGAATGCAGTCAAGGCGCATCAGACTGCCGTGGAAACGCTGCGCAATTCGCAGCAGCAGCTGCAGACGATCTTCGCGGAGTACCAGAAGCTCAAGCGTCAGGCCGAGCAGGCTCAGGCGAAGCTTCGCGCAGCCAAGAGCGCGATCGAGACGCTGGCAAACCAGAAGCCGAAGGCGTCCTCCTTCGAAAAGCGCGCCGCTGCCGAGAAGGCCGCAAACTTGGTCGAGGAGAAGGCGGAGAAGGACTCCGCTAAGAGCTCCGAGCAACCAGATACTCCACAGCAGAACACGCCACAGACTGAGGAACCAGCCTCCGGAGACAACACCGCTGAGACTACTGCTGCAACGACTGAAACCCAGGCGCCGTCCGAGGCGCCTACGCCGGACACCGCGGCAACTACTGCGCCAGAAACCCCCGCAAGCTTCGAACAATCCAGCTCTGGTGACGATCACCGCCAGAAGGCCATCGATGGTCTGATCGCTGCTGGCCAGGACGCCTTCCGGGCGGGCGCCACTGCCGCCGCCAACGGTCAGGACCGTGCCGGTGCGCTGCGTGCCGCTGGTGAAGCGGGCCGCAACACCGCCGGCCAGCACTACGATCAGCTCGTCGCTAACGCGGGCAATGCACAGAGCACGCAGACCACTCCGGCTACCAGCGAGGCGCCGTCGCAGAACCAGACGACGACCCCTACCGAAGCCGCGCAGGAGCCAGCTGAGCAGCAGGCCGAGCCGACCGTAGAAGCAGAGAACTCGGATCAGGGCGATAACCCAGCTCAGCAGGCAGAGTCCCAGGGCATCCTAATTAACCCGGAGACCGGCCTTCAGGAGGAACGCCCCGGCGAGATGCCGCCCGTCACGGCACCGGATAACGAGAACCTGCCGGCCACGGACACCACCGTCGACACCAGCGGCACCGCTGAAGAGAAGATCGAGCGCGTGATCGACCGCGCGATGGGCCAGCTCGGCGTGCAGTACGCCTGGGGTGGTGGCAATACCAATGGCCCGACGCTCGGAATTCGAGACGGGGGCGTGGCAGACCAGTACGGCGACTACCAGAAGATCGGCTTCGACTGCTCCGGCCTGACCCTCTACGCATTCGCTGCAGTGGGCCTGGATATCGGTCACTACACCGGCTACCAGTACAACCAGGGCCGCAAGATCCCGGTCTCGGAGATCAAGCGTGGCGACATGCTCTTCTGGGGACCGAACGCCGAGTACCACGTCGCGATCTACCTCGGCGACGGGAAGATGATCGAGGCCCCGCAGTCGGGCGATGTGGTCAAGATTTCCGACGTCCGCTACAACGGCATGAGCCCCTACGCGGTGCGCATGATCGAGTGATGAGCCGCTAAAAGCTCCTGGAGAATTGCTCCGTTAGTCAAGGTAAATGGCTTGACTAACGGAGCAGTTCTCGTTGTGCATAATCCACCGCGGTCATCCGAGCAATACGCACCGCCCGCCCCAGCGGCAGGAGAAAAGGATCGAGGCTTGACTGCGGCGCCGAATCACGCGCGACATCAATAATGGCCGCGACATAGTCCGCACGGGCCATGAGCTTCTCCGCGCGCGAGGGAACGTTCACCGGCAACCCCGGCACACCGAAAGCATCGCTCAGCGCCCCCACCAACATCCGTGGCCCGACCGAGCCGGTGGGCCAGCGAACCATCACTCCACTGGATTCGATTCCTGCAACCGCCCGATCCGTCGCCTGTCGCAACATCGCATCCGCGTCGCCCGGCCCGTTAGTTGGCAGTTGCGGAGCCCGGCCCTCGGCGGTGTGCCAGTGCCAGTAGATCACCGAGGAATCAACGATCTCGGGCACGGCGACGTGGTGGACGAGCGGGTCTTCGTCCGCAAAGGCAATCCCCGCACCCGCCGCGGCGACCGCCGAAGCAGCCTCCCCAGCAGGCAGTGGGGGCGGATCCCCCATTCCAGCCAGCACCAAATTCACCAACGGCCGGTGTTCCAAGCCGACGGGTGCTCCCTCAGTGACTGCGCGCACGGTCTTGAGGAGGTCGATCAAACCGGTGGCCTCATCCGCCTCTGCGGCGGTTCCGGATACCGTCCCACCGGCTCGGGCCAGCACCCGGTGATGCCGGCCCTGCACCGCGTGGAAGGAGTCGATCACCTCGTCGGTGCTAATAACCCCGTGCAGCCACCACGCCAACCATAGGGACGTGTTCTGCACCGGGGACCACAGCTGGCTGCGGATTAGCCGCTTCGTTTCAGCATTAGGCATTGCGCCACCGACCTCTTTCATTCGCCTTAGCCTAAGCTTGACAGCCATGAGCTTCAACAATCGCGACCCCTACGCAGGCGACATTTTTCAAGGTCACGCGCGCACGAAGCGGCCACAGTATCCGGAGGTGCCCGCCGAACCTGGGCTTATCATCGAGGTTCTCGCCGATGACTTCGTGGGAGAGGTCGTCGGCGGGGAGAAGACTATCGACGGCTGGTGCGTCAAGCTCGAGGATCGCCATGGCTCCCAGCGCCTGTTCCCGCTGCGCCCTGGCGGTTTTCTCCTCGAGGGGCAGCGAGTCAGCCTCAGCCGGTACGTCGCGCCCCGCGAGGTGCCCGCCCAGCCCACGATCTCCAATTCTGGTTCCCGGCGGGTCGCCAACGTCGAAGCAAAGGTCGCCGCCCCTTCCCGTATCTGGGTGGAGGGGATTCACGACGCCGCGATCGTCGAGCGGGTCTGGGGGCACGACCTCCGCGTCGAGGGCATCGTGGTGGAGTACATCGAGGGCCTGGACAACCTCCACGAGAGGCTCGCCGAGTTCCAGCCCACCGCGGATCGGCGGGTCGGCGTACTCGCCGATCACCTGATCGAAGGCACCAAGGAAATGCGGCTCGTGCAGAGCCTTGGCCCCCATGTGATGGTCACCGGCCACCCGTATATCGATATCTGGGAAGCCGTGAAGCCATCCTCAGTTGGAATCAAATCCTGGCCTCATGTTCCGCGTGGGATTGATTGGAAGACCGGGGTGTGCCAGCAACTCGGTTGGGGAACCCCGCAGGATGGCTGGCGGAAGGTCTATTCCTCCGTGAAGACCTTCCGGGACCTCGATTCCTCGCTGCTGGGGGCAGTGGAGCGGCTGATCGACTTCGTGACGGTCGGGGAGTAGCCAACCCTTATTTCCACGGGGCGTTTTGTGCCACGGTTTGACTCGGGCAGGGTCAGTGCCAACTTCGGCAGTTGCCTCGAGCTCGGTGTGAGTCAGCCCAGCTCGTCCACGCGGGCGAGCATGTGCACCGCAAGGTTCCACCCGGCCTGCTCGGCCTGCCAACCCGCAGAAGCGAGCCGTTGGCTCATCGCCTGCTTGGAGATGCCGACGACCTCCGCTGCCTCCGATTGCGAGTAACCGGAACGCAGGAGTGCCGTAGCCTCGCGCCCCTCCTTCGTGCGCCGGGCCAACACATGGGCGATGAGGGTGAACGCGGCGGCGATATCTTCGGCGATCTCCGTCCCCTTGCCCGGTGCCTGGGTGTGGTCCGAGCCAGGAAGCTCCAGGCGGACGCTCACCTCACCAGCCCGCTGCCGGATGCGGACCGCCCGCCGAGCGACCTCGCCCGTGGCGGCCATCTGCTCGTGCGGTGCCAATTCCTCCCATTCCTCAGCGCCTTCTGGGTAGGTCTCGGCCATGGTCACCGTCCGCCCGATACCGATGGCGAAGTCCCCGGCCTGGATCAGGCTTAAAACGACCGCGAGTGTCTCCTCAGCCCCCTCGGTGTGGCAGAGCAGGTCCTCGACCCCGACCTGTTCCACGTTCAGAACGGAGTCCGCATTAGCAAAGGCTTCGGTGACCTCTTCGACGTATTCCGCCCGGCGGCGGGACCGGCCACGGTAGGAAGCGAAAATTGCGAACACTTGCTGTCAGGGCTTTCTTATTGGGAACTGCGGGACGTTGGCTGGTGTCCTGCGGTGGCGGGGGCACACCAACCGCGACGGCGCGTGTGCGCCGGTGATTTTTATTCTAAGGCCTGCTGCTCACGAGCTTGCGCCAGAGCCAGGCCTCACGGGAAGCGATAGCCAGACCCGCCAGCATCAACAAGGCTGAGGCCACGAGCCACAGCATTCGCGTCCCGGAGTCCAGGTGCTGGGAGGTAAGGCTATTGGTCGCAATGATAAGACCGACAGTATTGGGAGCGCTGCCCACCACCGTGGCAAAAAGGAAACCCGGGAGGGGGATGCGCACCAGGCCACAGGCGTAGTTTAACAAGCTAAACGGCACCGCTGGCACGAGCCGGAGCCCCAGCACGGCCAGCCAACCACGCTGTTCAATCAGCTCGCGCAAGGTCCCAACGCGCGGGTCGTCACCATCCTCGGCCGGCCGCCACCGACCGCCGACGCGGCGGAAAATCAACACGGAAATGGTCGCCGATAGTGCGAGTCCCAGGAACATCAGCGTGATGCCCAGCAACGGGTTAAACATCAGCCCCGCGGTCAGCGTCCAGACTGTGCGAGGGAACGGGAACTGGGTACACAGAACCATCAACACCAGGTATGCCAGTGGCGCCCAGGGGCCAGTAGACCCCACCCAGTCACGAATGGTGTGCGGGGAGGGCAGCGGGATAAAGAAAAGGCACGCGACCGTGGCGAGCGAGGCAAGGATGAGACCGATTTGAGCCCAAGTTCCCAGTTGCGCCCAACGTTCGCGAAGATGGGTCAGCACTTGAGGGTTAAACGACAAAAGGGGATGCGGACATTTTGTTGGACAGTTTCGGGTCACGCTACATGAAGTTTTCGGTAGGCGGTGATACTCACACCGCCTAGAC
>NZ_JASONC010000029.1:0-14880 GCF_030217065.1 Corynebacterium sp. UMB4614 | reverse complement strand
CGTGCCGCTGGACCGAATCGGTTATGGGTGGCTGACATTACCTACGTCCGTACCGGTAATGGGTTCGTCTACACCGCTTTTGTCACCGATGTGTACTCCCGCAAAATTGTCGGATGGGCATTATCAGATACGATGCGCACGGAAGCGTTGCCACTACAAGCACTCAACCAGGCGATTGTATGCGCAAAGGAAACAACGGGACTGATTCACCATTCAGACCACGGCTCGCAGTATGTGAGCATTGTCTACAATGAGCGCCTTGCTGAGCATGGAATCACTGCCTCTACTGGGACAGTCGGTGACTCCTACGACAATGCTTTGGCCGAGAACGTCAATGGTTCTTACAAAAATGAGCTCATTCATAGGCGGTCGTGGACTGACGTGGTTGATGTTGAGATCGCGACGTTTGAGTGGGTCTCGTGGTGGAACGAATCACGGCTTCACCAAAGTCTCGGCTACCGTACGCCGACAGAGGTAGAAGCAGAGATTTGGACTGGCAATCCAAATCACGAGAAAATAGAAATCAAGGCAAATGCCTAGGAACAAAACCCGGAGCACTTCACATCGCACGCTCTACCGACGGTGTCAATGACATAACAGGCCCAAAGACTCAGCCGCACCGAAGGTTCTCACCGAGGAAGACAAGCTGCGCCGTCAGGTAGCGCGACTGGAAGCGGACAGCGCTTATCTAAAAAAATTGCGGGACTTGAGGAGCCAGGGACGCGCCTGAAGGTCCAGGCAATTGTCATCCTCACGTCGCAACACCGCTTGTAGTACCTCCTCGAAGCAGTGGGTATGCACCATACGACATTCTTCTACCGCCAAAACGACTCAGCAAGCCGGACACGCACGCGGCACTCAAGCAGGCGATCCAGGAGGGATTCAAGCGAAACAAACATCGCTACGACCACATGAGGGTCCTGCCTGACCTACGTAGCCAGGCTGGGTGGGCAACCACAAACTGATTGACAAACTCATGCACCAGATGGATCTTCGGGCCAAGCTCCACCAGCGCAGGCCCTATGTTTCCTACACCGGCACTGTAAGTCACCTGGACCTGACCCCGATGCAATATCGGAATCAGACCCTTGAACCCCCAACCGCCTAGAATTAAACCAGTCCAACTGTCGGGACCAGTTCACAATCGGCTGGGGCCTTCTCGTGTTGTTGGCACCCGAACGGTAGCCGTAGCCGCTTCCTGTTCCCAGGTAAGCTGCTCATGCCCTTTGGGCAGGCTGGCGAGGCGGTAGGCGGTCAGCGGGTCCCCAACAATCGCGGTAGGTCGCCCGGCGCGGGCAACGGCGCTCCTCAATGGGTGGATGCAATCGGTCAAATGGTGGTCTCAGGCTATCAGTAGTGTTGCGATTAGAGCGCCTAGCGAGATGGCGAGCATCCCTAAGCAATTCACCCAAAACTCGCTACCTATAAATTTGGCTCGGATATGTGCGATTGCGGCAGTGCAGAAGTAGGCGATGACTCCAACCATCGTCGCTATTCCAATGCCTGGTATCCAGAGCCCAATAATGAGCCCGCTTGCTGCTAGGCACTTGATAACGATAAGCGTCCACCACCACTCTGCGGGGAGTCGTACTCCTCTGAGACAGGCCTCGATGAATGCTGCGGGTTTGAGCGAGAGTGCCGCGTCTCCGAACAAAATGGCGGCAAGAATGATGGAGGGCCAAGCAGGTGAAGATTCGAGAATCATTAGTTTACTCCGTACGCGATTTTAAGACGGGAGATGGAACTGTTGGCGTGAATGGATAGTTCGTCAGTGTCGTATGCACCGGCCGCCCAGCCAAGAAGTAAGCCAAGATAGATGTTGTAAAGGATTGTCGCGAACTCTTGAGCGTCATCTTTAGGGAGCATGTTGCCCAGGCGCAAAACGATTTCATCTACCAAGAGAGTTCGAAGCTCGTTGAGTGTCTCCCCGTTGTTTCCTTGGGTAATTAGGGCGGCGCCATACGCTTTTGATAGTTCTTCCTGACCGGTAAACATTTTCAGGAACGGAGCGAGAACGTCGATAAGGTTGTCTGATTGTCCGCGGAGCTCATCGTGCATCATGGTGATTCGATGTCCGATGGTTTGAATTAATAACGACTGCTTGCTCCCGACATTCATAACGGTTCCAACGCTGACGTTGGCCTTCTGTGCGATGGCGCGCACATTTGTATCTGCGTACCCGGCTGACGCAAAAAGGGCATAGGCGGCATCTAAGACCTTATTGCGTGTCGTCTGCTTTCGAGTGGCACGATTTGATTGAACCTGTTCACTGAACACGTTCAAAGCGTATCGCTGCATCAATCTATGGTCAAGTAGTGACGTGGGTATCCGAAGACATGACTGTTATCGGGGGTCGGACGGATATCCTGCTTGCAACGAGGGGAGTTATGGCTACATGTTTCTGCTAGATGGGCTTCCCTAGTCAATGGATTCAGGAATTGACGAGGCTTGGTCGATAATCCTGCGAGCTCATCCCGCGACTCATTCGCGGCAGGGGACGCCGATCACGTGGGTACTGCCTATGTGTGATGACCCAACCCGGCACATGATCCGTTCCGGCAAAACGGCGACCGCGACCCTGCCGTGGGTGCGCCTACAGTACAGCCCCGGCGATGGCGTGGCACATGCGGGCAGAGAATCTCTCCCGCCGGCTATCTCGTGCCATGACCTTCGCCATACTGCCGCGTCACTGCTTGTCGCCTTGGTGGCAAATGTCATGCGGGTGCGGCGGCAGCGGGGGGTAAGCGGACCAGTCCATCATTCTCGACAACCAGTTGCATCTTTTCGACACGGGGTTAGGTCTAACTGGGCGGAAAATGGGCGAAATTTTGACCACGTGGCGTAACGAGTGCGGAAAGCAAAACGCCTCGTGACCTGCATAGTCACGAGGTGTTGACGAGTGCGCCTGGGGAGACTTGAACTCCCACGTCCTAGGACACTGGAACCTAAATCCAGCGCGTCTGCCAATTCCGCCACAGGCGCAGGTGGCGGTGACCCGCCACGGCTAGGAACACTATAGCAACGCCGCGGGACCGCAACCGAACTGGCAACGGCCACCGGGGCGACGTCCTAGGCCTCGAGCTCCTTCATGATGCGGGCGACGTGCCCGGTGGCCTTGACG
This sequence comes from Corynebacterium sp. UMB4614, assembly GCF_030217065.1. Taxonomy (NCBI): domain Bacteria; kingdom Bacillati; phylum Actinomycetota; class Actinomycetes; order Mycobacteriales; family Corynebacteriaceae; genus Corynebacterium; species Corynebacterium sp. UMB4614. Next base: position 11,759 of record NZ_JASONC010000029.1, on the reverse strand, counting down.
TTGTAGCGGGCCAGGGCGATCTTGCCTTCCTCGTCGACGAGGAAGGTGGAGCGGATCACGCCCTGCACGAGCTTGCCGTAATTCTTCTTCTCGCCGAAGGCGCCATAGGCCGTCATCACGGCCTTGTCCGGGTCGGAGAGTAGCGGGAAGGTCAGCTCGTACTTGTCGCGGAACTTCGCCAGGGATTCCGGCTTATCCGGGGAAATGCCCACCACGTCGATGTTCTGGTCATTCAGCTGAGCCAGGTTGTCGCGGAAGTCGCAGGCCTCCTTGGTGCAGCCCGGGGTGTTGGCGCGTGGGTAGAAGTACACGAGCACCTTCTTGCCGCGGTAGTCCTTCAGATCGATCGTCTCACCCTTGTCAGAGGTGAGTGCGAAGCCCGGAGCCTCGTCGCCCTCGGCGAGGCGGATGTTTGCTGTGTCGTTGTTCTTCGTCATGCCGCCCAGCCTACGCGGATGCCTAGCCGTGGGCTTTCGCACACGATGGCTGCGTATCCTCTACAATTGTTCAGAAGAAACGACTGATTTTTACCGTCTTTTAGGGAGTATGTCCGTGGCACGGAGTATCGACGCTATCGAGCGTGACATTGAGCGCACCCGCAACCAGCTGGCCAAGACGCTGGACGAACTCGCGTTTCGCGCCGATCCGAAGAACCTCGCAGATGACGCTCGTGGGCAGGTCTCCGATTTCCTGCGCGAGCCGAAGGTTCAGATGGTGCTGGGAGGGGTGGCCGCTGGTGTCGTCCTGCTGGTCGCCGCAACCGTTTCCTCCAAGCGTAAGGAGAAGAAGCAGGTCCGCGAGATCCAGCGCCTGCTCGCTTCCACTCGCTAACTGAAGATTCGGCTTGTTAGGTCGAATTTCCACGCTGAGCGCGATCTCGCTGGCGTTGGCACTTCTGTGCACCGCCATCGGGGTTCCCGCAGCGTGGATTTTTGCTTTTCTCGTTGTTTTCGGTGCCGACGCCGTGTTCAGCGGCCGGGCGACGATTCCCCCTGCCTTTTTGATGACGCCCGCCCAGGTGCTCATCGCGATGTTGTGCGCAGGTCCCTTGGCTACCGTCAGTGGCGGCCAGGTGGCCAGTTATCTGGCTCCGGCCGCGCTTTCCCTGGTGGTCACGCTTGTGGTGTGCGCCTTCGGGGCGTGGCTGCTGCACCGCGTCAACGGGGTGGACGGCGCAACCGGTCTGCTGGCCACCCTCGCGGGCGGGGCCTCCGGGATGGTGCTGATCGCCCGGGATGTGCGCGCGGACGTACAGTTCGTCACCCTGACGCAGTACCTGCGGCTCACGGTGATCGTGTTTACCCTGCCAGGCCTGGTTGCGTGGTTGTCCACCTATTCGGACGCTCCGGGCGCCGACAGCGTTGGCCCGGGCAGTGCGGGGGAGGCTGCCGGTGCCGCGGACCCAAGCCTGTGGGACGGGGTGGTGGCCGCCGCGGGGAGCTTCTGGCGTACCCCCTGGCAGGGAGTGCTGGGAGCCCTGGCGGTCGGCCTGATCGTGTGGCTGATCGTGAAGGCCACCGCCCCGCTGTTCAAGATCCCCAGCCCCTACCTGATTGTCTCCATGGCCGTGGTCGTGGCCGCGATCGCCGCGGGTGTGCCCCAGGAGTTCGTGCTCCCCGAGGGGCTGGTCGTGAACCTGGCTTATGCGATCATCGGCATCCAGGCTGGCGGCACCCTCACCAAGGGCGCGTTGCGGCAGTTCAGCGCGGCACTACCGATGTTGCTGGGCGTGCTGCTGCTCATGGTGGCAAGCTCGTTGGCCACCGGCTGGTTCATCGCGTGGACCAGCGATTTCGATATTTTGGACGCCTACCTGGCCACCGTCCCGGGCGGAGTGTACGCCGTGCTGGCCTTCGCCCACGATTCGGGCTCCGATCCGCTGGTGACGGTGGTGCAGGTCCTGCGCGTCCTGGTGATGCTCATCGCAGGGGCGTTTGCCCCCACGGTGATCGACTGGCTTAGGAGGACAAGCCCCACGCGTCAGCCAGGATCTCCATCCCGCGACGCTGCTGATCGCCCGACGGCGCGTTAAGGGAAATCATCAGCTCGTCGGCCTGGGCATGCTGGGTGAACCACTCGAGGTACTCCCGCACCTGCTCGCCCGTGCCGACCGCGGTGTAACGCAGCATGTCGAGAATCTGCTGACCACCGGGGGACTGGATCACCAGATCCAACTCCTCGTCGGTAAAGGTGCGCCCGCCGCGGGAAGCCATTTCCCGGACGCGCTTGCGGCCGACCTGCTTGTGCTGCTCGAGCGCGTCCTCCTCGGTATCGGCGGCGGTGACGTTCACCGCGGCGATCACATAGGGCTCCGGGTGCTCCGGGGAGGGCTGGTAATTCTCCCGATACACGCTGACCGCCTGCTCGAGCGCGGCCGGCGCGAAGTGGGAGGCGAAGGAGTAAGGCAGGCCCAGCTTCGCGGCTAGCTGCGCGCCGAAGAGGGAGGATCCGAGGATGTAGAGCGGAACGTTCGTCCCCGCGCCAGGGACCGCCCGCACCCCTGGGATGACGGAGCGGTCCGTGAGGTAACCGTTGAGTTCGGCGACATCGCTGGGGAAGTTCTCCGCATTGCGCGGGTCGCGGCGCAGGGCGCGGAGGGTGTTCTGGTCGGTGCCAGGTGCCCGGCCAAGGCCCAGGTCAATGCGACCCGGGTGCAGTTCCGCGAGAGTGCCGAACTGTTCGGCGACCACGAGAGGGGAGTGGTTCGGCAGCATGACGCCGCCCGCGCCCAGGTTGATGGAGTTGGTGTTCGCCGCGACGTGGGCGATGAGCACCGCCGGCGCGGAGCTGGCGATGGAGCGCATGTTGTGGTGCTCGGCGTACCAGATGCGCTTGAAGCCGAGCTGCTCGGCGCGCTGGGCGAAGCTCACGGAGCGCTCGAAGGAGGCGCCGGGGCGTTCGCCGTCGAAGATCAGCGCGAAGTCGATCAGGGACAGTGGGGTGTGATTCGAGTTAGTCATCACCACCGTCTTACCACCGAGCAGCAAGTGACGGGGTGGCCGCCGAGGTTGAGCCCGTCAGCTGGGCTGTGCGTGCGAGTATTGTTCGCTCGAGCTTGGGGCCCGTGGTCGGTTCGTGCGCCTGGGCAAGCATGGGAAAAGGGGCCTGCCGGGAATGTCCCGACAGACCCCTTTAAGAAGCCCCAGCGCAGGTTTAGCCGAAGCGGCCGGAGATGTAGTTCTGGGTCTCTTCCTTATCCGGCTTGCTGAACAGCTGCTTGGTGTCGTTGAACTCGATCAGCTTGCCCGGCTTGCCGGCACCCGCGATGTTGAAGAACGCGGTCTTGTCGGACACACGCGCGGCCTGCTGCATGTTGTGGGTCACGATGACGACGGTGAAGCGGTCCTTCAGCGTGTTGATCAGGTCCTCGATAGCCAAGGTGGAGATCGGGTCGAGCGCGGAGCACGGCTCGTCCATGAGCAGGACCTCTGGCTCCACGGCGATGGCACGCGCGATGCACAGGCGCTGCTGCTGACCGCCGGAGAGGCCAGAGCCCGGCTTGTCCAGGCGGTCCTTGACCTCCTCCCAAAGGTTCGCGCCACGCAGTGCCTTCTCGGTCAGCTCGTCGGCCGCGGACTTGGAGAGCTTCTTGTTGTTCAGACGAACACCGGCCAGCACGTTGTCCTGGATGGACATGGTGGGGAAGGGGTTGGCCTTCTGGAAGACCATGCCCACCTCGCGGCGGACGTTGACGGGGTCGACGCCAGCGCCGTAGATGTCCTTGCCGTCCATCTTCACGCTGCCCTCGACACGGGCACCCGGGATGACCTCGTGCATGCGGTTCAGGGTGCGCAGTACGGTGGACTTACCACAGCCGGACGGGCCGATGAACGCGGTGACGGACTTCGGCTCGATGGTCATGGACACCCCTTCGACCGCGCGGAAATCGCCGTAGAAGATGTTCAGATCCTCGATGTCGATTTGCTTAGACATTTTTCCTCCAGTGTTTTGTGTGCGCACCGCTTCGGGTGGGCGGGGAGCCGGTTTCTTTGGGACGTCGCCGGCTCGGCGTGGGTGATTAAGTTCTTCTTTTCGGGGTGTTGCCCCCGGGGTCGAGCCTGGGATCGACATCTCCCGGTAGCTTTAGCGGCCGGACTTCGGGGCGAGCAGCTTGGACAGGATGCGGGCGCCGAGGTTGAGGAGCATCACGATGACGATCAGCACGAGGGCTGCGGCCCAGGCGCGGTCGGTGGACGCGATTGCTGCGGTACCAGGTGCGGTCGGGCGGGTGACGGAGTCGTAGATGAAGGTCGGCAGCGTGGACATCCAGCCGGAGAAGACGTTCCAGTTCACGCTCGCGGCAAAGCCCGCGGTGACCATGATCGGGGCGGTCTCACCGATAACACGAGCGATGGCGATGGTGATGCCGGACAGGATGCCGGAGATCGCGGTCGGCAGAACGATCTTCATGATGGTCTTCCACTTTGGCACGCCCAGGGCGTAGGAGGCCTCGCGCAGGTCGTGCGGCACCAGTCGCAGGATCTCCTCCGTGTTACGAACCACAACCGGGATCATGAGCACGGAGAGCGCCACGGCGGCGGAGATGCCGGACTTGGCGGCCGTCAGGTTCTCAGGGGCGACCAGCTCGATCACCGTGGAGAACAGGGAGAACGCGAACAGACCAGCGACGATGGACGGGATGCCCGTCATGACGTCCACGAAGAAGGTGATGGCACGGCCGAGCGCGCCGGACTTCTTATCGTTGGCGTACTCCACCAGGTAGATCGCACAGAGCACACCGATCGGGATGGAGATGATCGCCGCGGCGAGGGTGATCAGCAGGGTACCGACGATCGCGTGGTGGAAACCACCCATGAGCTCGGACTCGCCGGCCGCGAACTCCTTATCGTAGATGCCCTTCATGCCCTCCATGGAGCGGTTCAGCAGGGAGCTGTTTTCGATCAGCACCGGGCCACCCTTTTCGATGGCCATCCACAGCAGGGAAATCAGCGGCACCAGCGCGAGGGCGAAGGCGGAGGAGACGAGCACGGTGGCCACGCGGTCCACGGCCTTGCGCTTACCCTCGACAGCAGCGGACCAGGCGAAGGTCACCACCAGGTTGAACAGGCCGGCCAGGAACGCGGCCAGGGCGATGGAAAAACCATCCGAGATGAGGGCCGTGGCGACGATCGCGGCGACAACGGAGCCAGCCACGATGGCGTAGGGGGCCCACTTCGGCAGGTGGTTGGTGACTAGGTGTGAGGCGCTGCTGTTGCCCTTCGTACGGGCCTGGGTGACTTCGCGCGGGTTTTCAGCGGTCGCGGTGTTCTTCTTATCAACCATGAGATCAGTGCCCCTTGACGGTCGTGCGTGCGACGATCCAGCGCGCGGTCATGTTCACGATCAGGGTGATGGTGAACAGAACCAGGCCGATCGAGATGAGTTCGGACATGCGCAGGCCCGCTGCCTCGGGGAAGTTCTGCGCGATCTCTGCCGCGATGGTCTGGTTACCGGAGAGCAGCAGGGAGACGATGAGACCACCGGAGGAGAGCACCATGGCCACCGCCATGGTCTCACCGAGTGCGCGGCCGAGACCCAGCATCACGGCGGAGACGATGCCGGAGATACCGAAAGGCAGCACGGCCATGCGGATCATTTCCCAGCGGGTCGCGCCGAGAGCCAGGGCCGCTTCCTCCTGCAGGCGCGGGGTCTGCAGGAAGACCTCGCGGACCAGAGAGGTGATGATCGGCAGAATCATGATGGACAGCACCAGGCTGGCAGTGAGCAGGGTGCGGCCGGTCTGGGAGACAGCGCCGTCGTCGTCCGCGGAGAAAATCGGGATCCACCCGAGGTACTTCGCGAACCACTCGTAGAGCGGGACGAAGCTACTGGACAGTGCCAGACCCCAGAGGCCATAGACGACGGACGGGATGGCAGCCAGCAGGTCGATCGTGTATCCCAGCACCGGGGCCAGCTTGCGGGGTGCCATGTGCGTCGTGAACAGGGCGATGCCGATGGCAAACGGGGTGGCCACGATCAGGGAGATGATCGCGGAGATCAACGTGCCGATGATCAGCGGGAATACGTAGGGGAGGAAGCCACGGCCACCGGTGATGGTCGACGGGTCGTCGAAGGACGCCTTGATGGTGTCCGTGGACTGCAGGAAGAGGAAGAACGCGACACCGGCGAGGATGGCGAGGATCAGGACGCCGGCGGCGAGGGCGAGGAAAGAAAAGATTCTGTCCCCGGGCCTCACGACGGTTCCCTTCTTTGCCTGCTTCGTGGGCGCAGCGGTGGCTGTGTCAGCTGACAAGAGAGCTCCTGTGCGGGGTGGGTGAGGGGTGGTATGGGGTGCAAATCAAAATGGTTAATTCGCACGTGAAGCTGGGTTGGTCATTCGAGAGGTTTTTTCGAAAGACCAACCCAGCCTCGTGTTTAGGATGCGAGCGTCAGGGACGCAGCGCTGTTACTTCTTGACCTCGATCTGGTCGAGGACCTTGGTGATCTTGCCGCGCAGCTCGTCGGAGATCGGGGCGGAGCCGGCGTTGTCCGCTGCGGACTGCTGGCCCTCCTCGCTGATAACGAAGTTCTCCCAGGCCTTGACCAGGTCGACCTTCTCCTGGCTGTCGTAGCTGGAGCAGACGATGTGGTAGGAGACCAGGACGATCGGGTAAGCGCCCTCGGCGTCGATGTCGCGCTTCAGCTCGACGGCGATGTCGCCCTCGTGGCGGTTCTCGGCAACCGGGGACTCGTCGACGACCTTGGCTGCAGCCTCTGGGGTGTACTCGACGAAGTCCTCGCCGACCTTGATGGCGGCCTTGCCCATGTCGTCGGAGATGGCGGAGGCGTCGGCGTAACCGATCGCGCCCTCGGTGTCTGCGACGAGGGAAACGACGCCGTCGGTGCCCTGTGCGGCCTCGCCGCCGTACTCAGCCGGGAACTCCTCGGCGGCCTCGTGCGGCCACTCGGCCTCAGCGGCCTTGTTGAGGTAGTCGGTGAAGTTCTTGGTGGTGCCGGACTCGTCAGAGCGGTGAACGGCGGTGATCTTGGTGTCCGGGAGGTCTGCCTCCGGGTTCAGCTCGGCGATCGCCGGGTCGTCCCACTTGGTGATCTTGCCAGCGAAGATCTTCGCCGCGGTGGCAGCGTCGAGGTTCAGCTTGTCCACGCCCTTGAGGTTGAAGGCGATGGCGATGGGGGAGACGTAGACCGGGAACTCGAATGCGCCGTTTTCGCCACAGACCTTCTTGGACTGCGAGATCTCGTCTTCATCCATGAAGGCATCGGAGCCAGCGAAGTCGGCCTTACCTGCCAGGAACTGCTTGCGGCCGGCACCAGAGCCATCCGGGGAGTAGTTGATGTTCGCACCGGAGTTCTGAGCAGAGAAGTCGGTGGTCCACGCCTGGATGGCGGCCTTCTGGGAGGATGCGCCGATGCCAACGAGGCTGCCGGAGACCTGCTGGCCGTCGTTGCCGGAGCCAGCCTCCTGGTCGCCGGTGGCGGAGTTACCGCCACAGGCGGTCAGGGTGAGAGCGGCTGCAGTCAGGACTGCAGCTGGAGCGAGGCGGTTGAGCTTCACTTAAGGGGCCTTTCTTCTTTCAACTACGTGCGGGGTTTCCCCGATACGAATGAAAAGATAAAAGGCGTGGGTGACGACCGCTTCCCTTTCAGGTGAACCTTAGGTGAAGTTTTGGTTCTTCCAGCTCAGGGGCTATTTTTGGAGTCTTTTTTGTTGTGAAGACGCCTCTGGCCCGGGTTTGTTAACAAACCCGGGCCAGAAAATACTCGCGGTGTCGCGTGCTGCCGCGCCAGGGGAGCGGCTTAGCTCTGCTCGCCCTCCGCCGGGGTGTCGGTCAGTGGCTTGCGACCACTCTGGGTGTCGTACATGCTCGCGAGCGTCGGCTCGAAGCTGCCGGTCAGCAGGTACTCCACGCGGTGGGAGACGTTGACCGCCTGGTCGCCGAAGCGCTCGAAGTAGCGGGAGACCAGGGTGACATCCGCGATCTGGCTCGGGGAGATCTCGCTGCGCGCCAGCTCGCCGATGATGGTGAACACCCGCAGGTGCAGCGTGTCCATTTCCTCGTCGATAGCGGCGATCATCGGGACGGCGGAGGTTCCCGGCTCGGTGAGCAGCTGGACGAGGGCACGCCCGATGCGCACGGCAGTGGTGCCCATGTGCGTGAACACGTCGCGGAACTGATCCGGGAGGGCGTTCTCCGGGTAACGGATGCGCACCAGGGAGCCGATGTGGCGGGCGAGGTCGCCCATACGCTCGATGGCCACGGACATCTTGAGCGCGGAAATAACCACGCGCAGGTCGGCGGCGACTGGGGCCTGCAGGGCAAGGACTTCTGCGGAGCGCTGGTCCAGGTCGGCCTGCATGCCGTCGATGGAATCATCATCGCTGATGACCTGCTGTGCCAGCTCCAGGTCATTATTCAGCAGCGCCTCCACGGACTTTTCCATGGCGGAGGTGGCCTTCTCGGCCATTTCGACGAGGCTGTCTGCGATAGATTCGAGTTCGTTGCGGAAGACTTCGCGCACTCGAGGTCCTTTCTGTACAAATCCAGTGTGGGCGAGACCCACGGCAATCAAAGACGAGGCTTGCAGCCGGAGGTGAACTCGGAGTTTCAGTGGTGTGAATTCCACACGAAACCTTGCGCTCAGCCCCACCCGCGCCGTGGTCAGCCGCCTGCTTGCAGTTTAGAGTGGGGGCGTGGATGTGTTGCTCATTTCGCTTATCGCTGGTGCGGTCGGCGTTGTTTTAGGTGTTGTGCTCAGTCTCGTTATTCGGGCAGTGGGGCGTCGCCGCCAGGTCGTCGAAGAGGACCCGGACGACGGGCTGCCAGCGGGGATGGACGAGGTCCTAGCTGCACTTCCCAGCGCCGCCGTCGTCATTGACTCGGACGGGGAGGTGATCAAGGCCTCCACCGCGGCCTACGCCCTGGGGTTGGTCGACGGTCCAGCTTTTGGTTCACCGCAGTTGCAGGAGACGGTGGCCCGGGTGGCGGATCGTCGTATTTACGAGGACGTCAACTTCGTCATTAAACACGACGCGAACGAATACTCCCGCCGCTTCCTGCACGCGGGCGTCGCCCCACTGGGTAAGGGCTATGTGCTGGTGTTGTGCGATGACGAGACGGAGTTCCACCGCGTTGAGGCTGTGCGCCGCGACTTTGTGGCCAATGTATCCCACGAGCTGAAGACCCCCATCGGTGCGATCTCCCTGCTGGCCGAGGCCGTGACGGACTACTCCGATGACCCGGAGGCGGTGCACCGCTTCGGGGGCAAGATCCAGAAGGAATCCACCCGGCTGGTCCACCTGGTGCAGGAGATCATCGACCTCTCCCAGGTCCAGGACAACGAGGGGCTCGAGTCCTCTGCTGTCATTGAGGTGGCCGAGGTGGTGGAGGAGGCGATCGACCGGGCACGGACGAACGCGGAATCCAAGAACATCACGATCAACGTCGTGCTAAGCCCCGACCTGCGGGTAGAGGGCTCCTTCGATCTGCTGGCTAAGGCAGTGCGCAACCTGGTGGATAACGCAGTCAATTACTCCAGTGCCGACACCGAGGTCGGCATCAGTACTGAGCGACGTGGCAATTCCGTGGCGGTGATCGTGACGGACCACGGCATCGGGATGAGCTCGAAGGAGACGGACCGCATCTTTGAGCGTTTTTACCGGGTGGATAAGGCGCGGTCCCGCAACACTGGCGGCACCGGCCTGGGGCTGTCGATCGTGAAGCACATCATCGCCACGCATGGCGGCAAGATCAAGGTCTGGAGCCGGCAGGGTGAGGGTTCGACGTTCACGGTTCTCCTGCCGCTCGCACATGAGGACCGGCGGTACGACAACGAAGCATCCAGCGAAGTAGTTGCTGGCGGCTAGACCGTCGGTACGTGAGAGAGGAATAAGGAAAATGACGAAGATTCTGTTGGTTGAGGACGAGGAGTCCCTGTCCGATCCGCTATCCTACCTGCTGGAGCGGGAGGGCTATGACGTCTCGATCGCGGAGGACGGCCTGAAGGCTGTCGAGATGTTTGAGCTGCACGGCGCGGACATCATCCTGCTGGACCTCATGCTGCCAGGCTTGCCGGGGACTGAAGTATGCCGGGCGATCCGGGCGAAGTCCATGGTTCCGATCATCATGCTGACGGCGAAGGATACGGAGATCGATAAGGTCGTCGGCCTGGAGCTGGGGGCGGACGATTACGTGACGAAGCCGTATTCCTCCCGTGAGCTGCTGGCCCGTATCCGGGCGGTACTGCGCCGTGGTCAGGCCCAGGGATCGGAGGGTGGCAGCACTGTGCTGGAGGCCGGGGGAGTGCGCGTGGACGTGGACCGTTACGTGGTCACGGTACGTGGGGAGGATATGCAGCTGCCGCTGAAGGAGTTTGAGCTGCTGGAGATGCTGGTGCGCAACGCCGGGCGGGTGATGACCCGTGACCAGCTGATCGACCGTGTGTGGGGCTCGGACTACGTGGGTGATACGAAGACGCTCGACGTCCACGTCAAGCGGCTGCGCACGAAGATTGAGGAGAATCCTTCGAAGCCGGAGCTGCTGGTGACCCTGCGCGGGCTCGGTTATAAGTTCAACGCCTAGGCATAAAGAAATCCCCCGGCAGGGGAACTGAACTGCTCCTCACTAGTTGGTAACTGATTTTTCAGTCCAACTAATGGGGGAGCAGTTCAATCATTGCCGTTATACTCCAGACAATCCAGGTCTGGCAGGGATGGAAGAAATAACCCCTGGGAGGGGCTACCTCCAACACTACCGAACAAAAGATAGGAGCAGATCATGAATCTGCGCACCATCAGCGCACTCGCGGGATTTGTCACTGCCATCATCTACGCGAGGAGTGAAAAACCCTCCAAGGTGCTTATTGCCGCCATTTGCGGGGCATCTGCATGGAACCTCGTCGACTCGCTTAACTCTGGTGACGACAAGTGAGGCCACTAATCACGAACCCAGAAACAGGGGCGGTGCTCTGGACGATCAGGGAGTGCGCAGCTCACTGTGGGATTACTGAATCCTCGTGGCGCTCGTACGTACGCCGGGGCATGCCCCCTGAGAAAGTCGGTGAAGTTAACAGGATGACGCCGCTATGGGATGCGGAGGAGGTGAAGGCCTGGCAAGTTGGTCGGCCAGGCTCTCCAGTACCGAACGCGCCGACCGCAACGAAGAAGTCCTAGCGAATCTTCTTCCAGTACGCATGCGCCGTCACAGGCGTCCACCCCGCGGCTGCATGGTGATCCCCAGTGCACTCGTAAACCCCACCGTCATAAACAATCACGTCGCCAGCAGCGTAATCCCTACCGTCCGAATAGGCAGACGGAACCAACACATCAGGTGTTACCGCATCGATAGAGTCGTCTGCGTGCTCGGCCACCTCCTTCCGGGGACGTACCGACTCAGTGACATCCCTCCACACCGGCGAGTAAACACCTGGAGCACCCGGAGTCCAATGATTCATATCTACTCCGGATTCCCAGACTTGGCCCTGGTGCATCATGACTGCCCCGCGCGGATACATCAGGGGGTGGGATGTGCCCGGATCAACCCACGCGGCGATGTCTTCGTCAGCGGCACGGGCGCTTTCGATGCTGCTGTAGTTGGGAGCTGGGATTACCCCGTCGTGCTGTAGCTCTTGGATGATCTCCTGTTGCCCGGCGCGTCCGGGTTTTTGTTCGTGGTGAGCTTTGCTACGTCTGCTGGGGTGGGGGTTGGCTTATCCATGGTGCTCTGAGGTTACCCTCGTTTAGTGGACACCCAACTTGTACGGATGTTGTGTCCGTAGGAGAGGATGTTCATTGTGAGCCA